>JAFVQT010000043.1 GCA_017504655.1 Clostridia bacterium
AGCTGTAGCAAACGAATGTGAATATGAATTTGCGGGTTGGGATTATGCTGTAACCGTTGCTGAAGCAGATGCAACTTATACGGCAACGTATAACGTGATTAACGTAGTTGATATGTTTAATTGCGAGATAGAAAACGGTGGAATTGACGGCTTAACTTACGATACTGGCGCAGTAAACGGCGAAAGCACCCATTCGCTTAAAGTAAGCGAGCCTATTGTGGGTGGAAATCTTCCTTATTTTGTTATCGTTTTAGATAAGACATACGATTTAACTAATAAATATATCGTATTCGATATAAACTTTACAAAAGACGGATGGCTCTTTAGTTTCGATTTTGATAATGACGGAACTAAAAATACGCCGTGGAATATGCACACGATAAAGAGCGGTGAAACTTCAACCTCTCATAGGTGTGAAAATTTAGGAAACGGATGGGTTAGAGTATACGTAGAAGCAAGTGTGCTTAACGCAACGTTAGATAAAGTAGGCAAGATATACTTTACTTTAAATGCATCCGACGGGTCGGGAACTCTTGATTTTAACCTTGATAACCTTCATTTTGAAGATATTCCTGCCGTAGAAGAACCCGAAACGCCCAATCCCGAAGATCCAACTGTAGAGGTTGACAGAATTGAAGATTGCGGTTTAGTGGCTGTAAACGGTGGTTCGTTCACGAAAGAAAACGGCTACGCAGTGGCAACCGTACCTGCAAATAACAGTGGTGTTTGGTGGAACTATGACGTAGATTTAACCGCGCTTTTAGGTAAGGGGTTAAACTTTAGCGGAAAGACTATTACTTTTGACGTTAAAATAGTCGGTAATATGACTTGGGTTGGATTTACGGTTGCCGACGGCTATGGCAGTTACGTTAAACCTAACAACGAGGATTATGCATGGATGAATCTTTCAGACGGTTGGTCGGGTTTTGATATGACTGTTACGGCTGTTGAAGACGGTTGGTTTAGAGTTTCTCTTGCACCAAGCACAACGTTTGCTAGCGTTAAAGAAAACGTAGGTAAACTCCGCTTTTTAGTAAACCCAAAAGACGCTAACGAAGCAAGTTTCTTAATAGACAACTTGTATCTCGGCGAATTAGTTGGATACGTTGAGCCTGCTAAAACTGATATAATCGATAAATGTGGTTTTGTTGCGGTAAACGGCGGAACGTTTGTTTACGATTCTGCAAACGGATACGCAGTAGCAACCGCACCTGCAAATAACAGTGGTGTTTGGTGGAACTATGATATAGGCTTAATTGACATTTCCGGTGAAGAGGTTAATTTAAGTGGAAAAACTATTTCCTTCGACGTTAAAATAGTCGGTAATATGTCTTGGGTTGGTTTTACCGTCGGTTACGGTGACGGTCAATACGCTCAGGTAAACGGCGAAGGTTACGCATGGACGAATCTTACGGATGAGTGGTCGGGATACGGTATATCTATTACGGCTATTGAAGACGGTTGGTTTAGGGTTGCGGTTACTATAGACGAGTCGTTTGGTAGCGTAAGCTCAAATATAACAAAGCTTCGTTTCTTAGTAAACCCAAAAGATGCAAGCGAGGCAACCTTTAGCGTAGACAATTTATATCTTTAATAATACTTAAAATTTAGTGTAAGGTTGACCTTTTTGAGGTCAACCTTACAGGCATTGATACAGTAAATAAAAGGAAGAAAAAATGTTATCTAACGAATCATATCTCGAGAGAGTACACAAATTAATATTACAGTTAAAGGATAATATTATTAAGGCGCAGTATCCGTTAAACAATATTTTTTATAAGCAGACGCCTTACAAAAAAGGAAGCAAAGTCCCCTCTTTAAAAGACGGAGAGTGGACTGAATTTAAAGAGGGCTCGCTTTGGGGCGGAACGCCCGATTTTCACGCTTGGTTTTATACAAAAGTAGTTATTACCGAGCAATTAAAAGGCAAGAGATTGCGCTTTCAGTTTAATACGGATTATACGGGGTGGGCATTTGAAAATCCCCAATTTTTAGTATATATAAACGGTAAAATAGTTCAGGGTATAGACCAAAATCACAGGTATTTTGAAATAGTAGGCGATAAAGATTTTGACCTGCATATTTATGGATATACCAGCTTTGACTGTTTTAGAGCGTTGCAGTTTTTTATAACCGTATGCGAAATAGACGAGTCAACTGAAAGATTATATTACGATTTGAAAGTTCCTTTCGACGTTTTATCCTTTACCGATAAATCCTCGAAAGAATATTTTGATATTCTTTACTTTTTAAATGAAGCACTAAAATTAGTTGATTTTAGAAGTAAAGAGTCAAAAGAATATAAAGAGTCGATAATGCAAGCGACTGAATATTTTGATAGAGAGTTTTATAAGGGCTATTGCAAAAAACAAATTGCAACGTGTACTATGGTAGGTCAAACACATATTGACGTTGCTTGGCTTTGGACGTTTGCGCAAACGAGAGAAAAGGCTCAACGCAGTTTTGCAACCGTTATAGAAAATATGAAAAAATACCCCGACTATACTTTCTTTTGTTCACAACCTTATCTTTATAAGGCTGTAAAAGAAGAAGCCCCCGCTCTTTACGAGGAGATAAAGCAAAGGGTTAAAGAGGGAAGATTTGAGGTAGAGGGCGCGTTATGGCTTGAAAACGACACTAACTTGCCGAGCGGTGAAAGTTTAGTTCGCCAAGTTTTATACGGCAAGAAGTTTTTTAATGAGGAATTTGGTGTGGATAGTCATATCGTATGGCTTCCGGACGCCTTTGGTTATTCTGCCGCGCTTCCGCAAATTTTCAAGCTTTCGGGAGTGGATACTTTTATAACCTCAAAAATATCGTGGAACGATAGAAATACAATGCCTCACGACGTGTTTAATTGGAGAGGTATTGACGGTTCAGCCGTCTTTACTTATTTTATTACCTGTCAAAGTGCGCATACTCAAAACCCACGCCTTACGACTTATAATGCGGACGCTACGCCTGATTATTTGGCAGGTTCTTATAAGCGTTTTCAAGATAAGCACCTTTCGGATAACGCGTTAATTTGCTACGGTTACGGAGACGGTGGCGGTGGACCGACAGCAGAACAAATAGAAACGATAGAGCGTATGAAACGGGGAATCCCGGGATGCCCAAATGCAGAAAACGGTACTATAGGCGGGTTTATTGATAAAATCAAGACCTCGTCAACGGGTAAGCTTTCCTCTTGGGTGGGTGAGCTTTACCTTGAATTCCATAGGGGAACGCTTTCTGCCATTTCAAAGAATAAACGCTACAACAGGAAGATAGAGTTTTTAGTTCATAATATAGAGGCTCTAGCTACCATGAACAAGATTTTAAACGGTGCGCAATACCCATATGAAGAGCTTGCCAAAATGTGGGAAGAGATATTAAATCTTCAATTCCACGACGTGCTTCCCGGATCGTCGATAAAAGAGGTGTACGACGATACCGACGCAATTTATAAAAAGTTGTTTTCAAAAGGCGAGGCGCTACGCGATAAGATAGTAGCTCAAATTGTCAAAAAGGCAAAAGTGGGTGAGATCGTGTTTAATATGCAACCGTTCAAGATAAATTCCGACCTTTTGCAAGAAGGTAAATACGTCACGGCAAAAGCGCCTGCGTACGGTTTTGCCATTGTCGATAAGACAAATAACGCATGCTCGGTAAAAGTGGGCGAGAAAATTTTAGAAAATAAATTTTTCCGTATTAAATTTGATGATAACTATGAAATCGTTAGCATTTATGATATAATAAACGGCAGAGAGGTTTTAAGATCTAATCAAAAGGGCAACGTTTTAACCGTTTACGAAAACGTTTCGATAGAGTACGACGCATGGGAAATCCGTGATTTCTACACTGAAAAGTCATACCCATTAAACAATTTGCAAAAGTGTGAATTCGTAGATTTGGGCAGTAAAAAGGGAATAAGAGTACATAGAAAATTTATGGATTCGTCTTTAAAGCAAACGATACTTTTGTCGGACGTAAGTCCTCGCATAGATTTTATTACGGACGTAGATTGGAAACAAGAACACTTAATGCTTAAGGTTAAGTTCCCTGTTGACGTGTTTGCTCAAAACGCTACTTTTGATATTCAATTCGGCAATATAGAAAGGCCGATTTACGGCAATACTTCTTGGGACGAGGCAAAGTTTGAAACTTGCGCGCACAAGTACGTGGATATTTCTGAAAACGGATACGGCGTAGCTCTTTTAAACGATTGTAAGTACGGACACGACGTGTTAGACGGTAATTTGGGGCTTACTCTTCTTCGTTCGCCAACTTATCCGTATAAAGATGCAGATAAAGGCAAGCACAAGTTTACCTATTCGCTTTGTCCTCATAACGGCCGTTTAGCCGAGAGTGATACTTTAAAACTTGCTTTCGACTTAAATAATCCTCTTTTTGCCGTCAATTCAGTAGGTGACGGTAAATTAGAAAGCTATTCTATGATAGAGTGCGACTATTCAAATTTAGTAGTTGACACGGTAAAGATGTCCGAGGATAAAAAGGGCGTAATCGTTAGACTTTACGAAACCTTTAGGGAAAGAACCGATGCTATAATAAAGACCGGCTTTGAGTTTAAAAAGGTTTACAAATGCGATTTAAGAGAGATCGTTATATCCGAACTTGACGGGGTGGGCGAAAGCGTTGAGATTAAGGTTAATCCTTACGAAATCGTCACTCTTAAATTTGAGTTATGAAAATGAAAAAATTTAAAAAAATAGTCTGCATAATATTAGTCGTTTGTTTTGGTTGTATAGTTTGTTCTTGTGGGGAAACGGGCGAAAAAGTTACCCCACAAAACGGACAAACGGTAGTAGTTTCTAATTTAGAAGTGGACGAGTTCGTTTCAAAAGAATGGAATATTAATTTATGTGACGACTATTACGGGGAAAAGTGGTGTCATTACGAACCGTGCCTTGTAGATTTTAAGTGGCAAAACGAAGCGGACGCCTTCTTTATATCTACAAGCAAGGATATGTCTAACGCAATAGAATACAGTGTTGAAGGCAATGAGTTTTTTATTAGAGGCTTAAAAACAGCAACGACCTATTATTGGCAAGTTGCAAAGGACAGTAAAAAATCCGAAGTATATCATTTCAACACGGAAAAAGGGGTAAGAACCCTTTATATAGGCGGAGTTACCAATTCGCGCGATATGGGTGGATGGGCAGTATACGACGACGAAGGAAATGAGAAGGGGTATTTAAGGCAAGGGCTTTTAATTCGTACCGCTTCGCTTGACAATATCTCGCCGGACGGCGTAAACTGTTTGGTAAACGAGTTAAAGGTAAAAACCGAATTAGATCTTCGTGCCGAAAGCGAAACGGGAGAAAGACCTGTTATAGACGGAATAAACTATATAAACGTATCGTGTCCGCAATATGCATACAGCGGTATGGGTATATTTGAGTTTGACGGAGGAGAACATTCTAACGCAAACGCCGTTAAAAATATTATCTCAGTATTTGCAAACGAGCAAAATTATCCCATCAATTTCCATTGTGCGATAGGCCGTGACAGAACGGGTACTATAGCGTTTTTACTCGGTGCATTATGCGGAATGAGTGAAGAAGATCTTTGTAGAGAGTATGATATATCCTTTTTTGCAGGACTAGACAGTTCAAATCCTTATAGAATGCACACGGTTGCATTTTTGCCTCTTATAGACAAGATGAAGGCCTATAAAGACGAAACCAAATCTTTAGCGTATAACGCCAGACAATATCTTTTGGATATCGGCATTACACAGGGTCAAATAGACAGTATAATTGATATTTTAGTAGAGGAAGTTTAAAATGAAAAAAAGTACGGGCGGAGAAAACCAAGTTTTATTCAAGCGTTTTGGAACGATGATAGATTGTTCGCGAAATGCGGTAATGAAAGTTGATTCTATAAAAAAATGGATAGATTTAACTGCGGACCTTGGATATAATTTGCTCTCGCTTTACATGGAAGACACCTACGAGGTAGACGGAGAGCCTTACTTTGGTTATTTAAGAGGAAGATACTCTAAAAAAGAGCTTAAAGAAATAGACCTTTACGCTAAACAAAAGGGAATTGAGGTCGTTCCGTCAATACAAACCTTAGCCCACCTAAATCAAATTTTTAGGTGGCCGAAATATCGCTCGTATAACGACGCCGACGATATTTTATTGGTCGGTAAAAGTGAAGTTTACGAACTTATAGACCGCTGTTTTAAAACTATTGACGAGTGTTTTACCTCTAAAACGGTGAATATAGGCATGGACGAAGCCTTTATGCTCGGTAGGGGTAAATACTACGATTTAAACGGACGGGAAGAAAGGGTAGAGGTGTTTTTAAAGCATTTAAAAAAGGTAGCCGAAATTGGAGAAAGGTACGGCTTTAAAATGCTTATTTGGTCGGATATGCTTACAAGTCGGTCGGACGATAAAGAGCTTGTCGAAAGCATAAAAAATCAGTTGCCTAAAAGCGTTGAACTCATTTATTGGGATTATTATTCAACGGAAAAGGAAAACTACGATAAAAAGATAAAACTAAATAAAGAGTTTAGTCCTAACGCTTGGTTTGCGGGCGGTCTTTGGAGTTGGACGGGATTTGCTCCTCACAACGAGTTTAGTATAAAGGCAACTGAGGTTGCTCTCAAAAGTTGTATTGAAAACGGAGTGTCGGACGTATTGCTAACTCTTTGGGGGGATAACGGTGGAGAGTGTAGCAGATTTTCGCTTTTACCGTCATTATTTTACGCATCTGAAATTGCTAAGGGCAACGACGAAAGTTTAATAAAACAAAAATTTGAACAAAAATACGGAATTCCTTTCGACGGCTTTTTAAGCGTCGATATGCCGGTTTCTGCCTACGACGGTGAAGAAAGGACTTGCAATCCCGATAAATATATTTTATACAACGACTGTTTTTCGGGAATAATGGATTCGGCTATATGGGACGAAAGCCAAAAGGAATATGAAACTTGCGCTGAAAATTTGAGTAAGTTTATAGGCGATAGCAATTTTGGCTACGTATTTAAAACCTTGCATGCTTTAAGTTTAGCGATTGCTGAAAAAAGTTTGCTTGGAATACAAACGAGAGAGGCTTATAAAAAGGGTGATTTAGAAAAATTAAGAGCCCTTGTAAATAATTACGATCTCACGGTAAAAAAGGTGGAAAATTTTCATAAAGAGTATAAAAATCAGTGGATGTCTGAAAATAAACCGCACGGCTTTATAGTTCAAGAAGTGAGAATTGGCGGTGTTATTATGAGGCTAAAAACTTGCAAAGAAACGCTTATAGACTACCTTTTGGGCAAAATAGATAGAATTGAAGAACTTGAAGAAGAGCTTTTAGACTGTGCCGACGGAGAGGTCGAAATAAAAAAGGCGGTTACTTTTGCAAGGTGGGATGAAATGACTAGCGTTTGCAAATTTTAGGAGACTTTTATGGCTATAAAATTCAATCGGGAAAATAGAGTTTTTAAACTGGATACGAAGACGTCGAGTTACATAATGAAAATATACGACGGCGGATATCTTCTCGGTCTGTATTACGGTAAAAAGATAGAAGGCGATGGAGTTGAAAATTTTGATGTAAGGGCTAAAAACGCCTCTTTTTCTCCTGCGGCAGCCGACTTAGGCGAAGGGGATTTTTCCCCTGACTCAGCGCCCATTGAATACGGTTGCGACGGTGCGGGTGACTTTAGAGTTTCCGCAATAAAAATTAACAACTGTAACGGTGATAGCGTTACCGATTTAAGATATCTTTCGCACGAGATTATAGACGGAAAGCCTGAAATAAAGGATATGCCTTCAACCTATGTGAACGAGAGCGAAAAAGCCACGACCTTGCTAATTCATATGCAAGATTCGTTGACGGGCATACGGGTAACCCTTAAATATACGGTGTTTGAAAATCACGGGGTAATGACGAAAAGCGTAAGTGTTAAAAATTGCTCTGAAAATGCCGTTTATATAGAAAGGGCTATGTCGCTTTGTTGCGATTTTCCCAAAATGGATATGGATATGATAACCCTGTACGGCAGACACTACTACGAGCGCCATATAGAAAGAAGAAGGCTTGCCCACGGTTTACAGGGGATAGAGAGCAATAAGGGTATTTCAAGTCACTGTCACAACCCCTTCGTTGCCCTCGTTTCACCAAATGCCGACGAAGAGCAAGGCGAGGCGTACGGCTTTAATTTAGTTTACTCGGGCAACTTTTCAGTATCTATCGAGTGTGATTATAACGATTCTACAAGGCTCGTTATGGGTATAAATCCAAACACTTTTACTTGGAAATTAGAGCCGAACGAGATTTTTGACACCCCTGAGGTGGTTTGCGTTTATTCTTGTGACGGAATAGGCGAGATGAGTAGAATTTTTCATAGATTTTACAATAACAATTTAATTAACGGAAAATATAAGACTGAAAAAAGACCTATTCTCATAAACAGCTGGGAAGCTGCGTATTTTGACATAAACGAGGAAAAACTTTTAGATTTTGCCCGTTCGGCAAAAGAGCTTGGCATAGAAATGCTCGTTATGGACGACGGTTGGTTTGGGAATAGAAACGACGATACTACCTCTTTGGGGGATTGGTTTGTCAACGGCGAAAAATTCCCAAACGGGATATCTTCGTTTATAGATAAAGTTCACGCAATCGGTTTAAAATTCGGTATTTGGTTTGAGCCTGAGATGATTTCGCCAAAATCTGAATTGTATAAAGCGCACCCGGATTACTGCGTACACGCAAAGGGAAGAGCACCTATGCTTGGCAGAAATCAATATGTTTTAGACGTTTCAAGAAAAGAAGTTAGAGATGCCGTTTGGTCGCAAATAGACGAGGTATTGAAAAACAGTAATATAGATTATGTCAAATGGGATTTTAACAGATACGTAACCGACGCAAATTCGGAGTTTCTTCCAATAGATAGGAAAAAGGAATTTGCTCATAGGTTTATTTTGGGTACTTACGATCTTATGAATAGGTTAAAAACCAACTATCCCGATATTTTGTTAGAGTCTTGTAGCGGTGGCGGTGGAAGGTTTGATCCCGCAATGCTTTATTATTCTCCGCAAATATGGACGAGTGACAATACCGATGCTATAGGCAGACTTTCTATACAGTTTGGCACTTCGCTTTGCTATCCGGCGTCATGTATGGGCGCGCACGTTTCAGACTATCCAAGGGCTTATTACGGAACTAAGGCGGACGTTGCGCTTTGGGGAAGTTTTGGCTACGAGTTAGATCCGCGTAAGCTGAGCGAGGAACAAAGAAAAGAGGTTAAAAATCAAATTGCAGAATATCATAAATATTATGATTTAATTCATTTCGGCGATTTGTATAGGACGCTATCACCTTTTAAAGAGGAGTATAAGGTGGCGTGGCAAATGGTAAGTCAAGACAAAAAGGAATGCTTGCTTACCGTCGTATGCTTGCAAGAGAAGGTGCCCGAAAACTTTATATATAAGTTTAGAGGTTTAGACCAAAACGCAAATTATAAAAATGAAGAAGACGGCAAGATTTATTCGGGTACGTTTTTAACAAGTGTTGGGCTTAATTTAAGCAATAAGATAAATTACACCTACGGAAGTAGAAAGTGGTATTTTAAAAAAATAGATTAATAGGTAATTCGTGTGGAATTTGTTTGGGCAGGAAATAGAGAGGAAATTAATCAGCAAAAAATTTTTTACGCAGATTTGCAGAATAAGGCAGATAGAATTGAGATATGTGCCGTCGACAGCTATCAAGTGTTTTTTGACGGGAAATTTATTTCTTACGGACCTGAGCGCACGGCGTCAGGGTATTCTCGGAAAAGGGTTTTAAACTGCAAGGGGGTAAACATCGTAGAAATAAAGGTAATTTCTTACGGCGTACCCGTTTATTCGTGTGATTTTCAAAAACCTTTCTTTGGGGTAGAGGTTTACTGCGGAAACAGTCTTTTTTGCACGAGCAAGGACTTTTCGTGTAAGGTGGACGTTTTAAGGGATTCTAAGGTTTGCAGATACAGTAGACAAAGAGGGTTTGTTGAAAAGCAGTGCCTTGCAAAAGAAAAATTTGAAGAGCTTACCACTTATTCAGTTGAAGCCCCAATTATTTTAGAGGGTGTCGGTGATACGGCAGACTATAAAGAAATTGCATTTGAAAGGATTTCCGAGTGTAATTTTAACGGTTTTGACAAGGTTTCAAAGCCTTGGTGGGAAGATTTACAAGGCTACGTTACGAAAGAGGGTTGGTACAGTATTGAAAAAGACTTTTTAAACCTTGGTAACGGATACAAAGAAAAAACCTTTTGCTTGCCTATTTTAAAAACGGGCTTTTTGAAAGTGGCTGTAGAAAGTAATGAAAAAAGTGATTTTTATATTGTTTTCGACGAGATTTTAAGGGATAACAAGTGGAATTTTAGACGCTCGGATTGCAATGATTTATTCGTATACGGATGCGAGGGCGGAAAATATACCCATATTAGCGCAGAGCCATATACTATGAAGTATATCAAGGTAATTTATAAAGGCGAAGTGGAAATAAAACCGTCTATTATTCTTTACGAGAACTCAAAGGTAAACTTTGTGAGTTTTAAAGGCGACGAAAAGTTAACGGACATTTTGCAATCAGCCCAAAACACTTTTGCGCAAAACGCAGTGGATATTTTTACCGACTGCGCAGGTAGAGAAAGGGCGGGGTGGCTTTGCGATTCTTATTTTACCGCAAAGGCTGAAAGGCTTTTTACCGGCAGTAATAGGATAGAGAAAAATTTTTTAGAGAATTTTATTTTGTCTAAAACGGATGAGCTTCCCAGTGGAATGCTCCCAATGTGTTTTCCGTCGGAGCATGACAAAAATTCGTTTATACCAAATTGGGCAATGTGGTTCGTTGTAGAGCTTAAAGACTACCTTGAAAGAACGGGCGATAAAGAGTTGATTGAAAAGGCAAAAAGTCGTGTTTACGGTGTTATAAACTACTTTTTGAGGTTTGAAAACTCGTTTGGGCTTTTGGAAAATTTAGAGAGCTGGATATTCGTTGAGTGGAGCGTTGCAAACGATTTAGACTACGTAAAGGATATAAATTTTCCGTCTAATATGCTTTATAGCGCGATGCTTAAATGCGCAGGGGAGTTGTACGGCGAAGAGCGTTTGATAGAGAAGGCGGAGAAAATAAGAAAGGCAATCGTCAAGTATTCTTATAACGGAAAGTTTTTTGTTGACAATGCAAAGGTTGTTGATAATAATATAATGCCTTATGCAGACCATATAAGCGAAACCTGTCAGTATTACGCCTTGTTTTTCAATATTTACGACAAAGAAGATTTCGTAAATTTAATGAAAGATAGTTTTGGACCAAATAGAAAAGAGGGCTTTGACTACGTCGGTAAAAGCAACGCCTTTATCGGCAATTACTTAAGGTTGTTTTGGCTTTTAAGAATAAAAGAGAACGACAGGGTGTTAAACGAATCGATAGACTTCTTCTATAAAATGGCTAAAGAAACGGGCTCACTTTGGGAGCACGATTTACCTCAAGCAAGTTGTAATCACGGCTTCGCCTCGGTAATTGCGGTTATTTTACTTAGTGCGCTGATAGGCTACAAAACGGTAGAAAATGGTAAACTTGTGATTGAAAAAGGTTTTGCAAGAAAAGAAGTTATAACTGTTGAAAAAACCAAATAACAAGAAGTGACTGCTTATAAAACGATTAGCAGTCACTTTTTTAAACGATTAGCAGTCACTTTTTTATTGGTTGATTTACCTTTTAAACAAAAAGACTAAAAACTGAGTGAGTTTGTAAAAACAATGGGAAATGCTTGAAATTTTAAAAAAAATCGCAAAAAAAACATACAAATCTGCTTGTTTAACTTAAAAAAATAGCAAAAAATAATGTAAAAATAGCAAGACTTTAAATTTGCTTTAATATATAATCAATGTCGTACTTATAATTGGGCACTTTACCGTGTTAGTGTGAGGTTATAAATAAAGCAAAAAATAAAGGAAGGAGTATTAGTTATGAAAAAAGAATACGAAAACCCCAAATTGTTAATTGTCTTTGATCAGGAAGACGTGATAAAAACGTCTGAGGGAAAAGACCCGTTTGATGATAATTACCAAGATTTTGGTGACGGTGAATAAGGGAGGCAAGAAATGAAAAAATTGTTTAAAAGATTTTTAATAGCGCTTTGTTTTGCGATTTGTTGCGTTACGGCAACAGCGGTAACTGCAAGCGATAAAGTTAGCGTGGTAAAAGCAGAAAGTTTGGGCGCGTATAACGTTAGTTTAAATATGAACGAATACGATTTCCGTGACAACGGCGTAGCAACGGGAAACGGCGAAAAGTATTTGTATTTGAGCATTGAGGGGGGCGAATCCATTCCGTACAGTGGCGATTGGAGCGTTTCTTATACCTCGGAGACTGCCGTAAAGGTAAACGGCCAAACAATGCAAGGGGCAATGATTAAAACGGACGAAAAACGTGTGGCATTCCCTTTGAAGAACAGTGCGTTAGATTACGGCGATTTGCAGGCAGGCTCTACCATTACGATTGACGGTACGTTTGCGAATGCTGAAAACTCGTTTACAGTAAATGAAGTAACGTTTGTTTACGACGGCTATACGTGGACGGAGGAAAACTTTGCGTACACATTAGAATATTCCGGGACGGAAAACGGTGCGCCACAAAGCGGTTTATATGCATCCATGGCGCAAAACAATATTCCTTTTGATGCAGGTTGGAGTATATGGCTGAACCCTTGCAGAGACGACCAGTTTGTTTTGACAAGCGGCGGCACCAACACGGCGTTTAGAGGCGGTTTGTGTAAATACGGCGCGGCAGATTGGTACGTAACGTTTAACAGCGATAATAATGGGCTTTATAATAGTGCACAAGATACCCCGTCGGAAGGGGACGTAGTGACCTTTGGCGGCTGGTTCTATCGTGGAACGGATTTTATCTATATCGAGAACGCACAATATCAATTTACAAATGGCGCTTGGACAATCGTAACGCCGACCATTGACGTACAGTTGAATGGGGAAGAGGTACAAGGAAATATCATTTCCGTTATGCCTAACACGGAGACAAGCGTTGTTACGGCAAGTTCTTCAAACGGCAATGTGACTACCATGTACGAAACGAATGCTGTTTCGGATGGGAAATTCGTTCTTCGTAGCGGCGAAGGTATTTCGCAATATCGCGCGAGCTTTAGCGTGGAAAAGGATTGCGGCGTGAGAAAATACTATTTCACGAAAGAAATGGTTGTTCGCGTCGGCTTTGAAGATTTCGTTATGGAAGAGGGCGCGTCGGTACGCGTAAGCGGTGACGAAGTGAACGGGCTTCGTTTTACTGCGGAAATGTCGGCGGAAAGCTATCAAAGTCTTTCCGCGCAAGGCGCAAGCTTTGGTATGGTTATTATCCCCAAGGATTATATCACGGACGGGTACGAGCTGACAGTTGCAAATTTGTTCGGCGGAAATGCGAAATATTCGGAAACGGCAACGGCAGGTGCTAACCAAGCCGTTCGTAAAATGTTACATTTGGCAAATCTTGTTCCCGCTGATTACGATAGAGATGGAAAATACGAGGTTCGCGGTGCGATTACGGATATTTTAACGAACAATCTAACCCGTGAGTTCGTAGGTATTGCCTACGTAAAATTGGATGGCGAATACATTTTGGCAAGTTATTTTGCCGACGCGATGGATAATAATGCGCGTTCGATTTATTACGTTGCGCAAAAGGCAATTGACGCAAACGATCATGCAAGCGCAGTACAAACGAAATACATTGACGTATTTAACAAGTACGTGAGCGACGCGGGCAAAACTTATAACAGAACGTACACCGTAAACTATATTACGACCGTCAACGGCAAGAGCACGGTAGAAACGGAAACGGTAACTGCTCCGCTTAATTCCGTAATCAATCTTACTGCGAAAGAAATCAGCGGTTTTACCGTTTCTTCCGCATCAAAGATTAGCAGTAAAATTTATGCAAATAAGGAAAACGTTTTCAACTTCTATTATACGGTAGTAGGAGCGCCGATATTTGATAGCGTTGCTTGGTATCACCCTGAGCTTGACGGCTCGAATAATTACGATAATACGCATAACGATACCGTAGCGCAAACGATGAAAGAAGCGGGCTTTACGACGGTGGTGCTTGGCGGCGGTGATTACGGCGTAAAACTCAACAGCGAGGCGAATATTGCAGTAACCAGAACCATCATCGATATGTTCTACCGCAACGGTATCAAGTCTATCGTATGGACGGGCAACTGGTCGGATACGGAAGAATATGCATTTGAAACCTTGCCAGACTTCTCTAATCATGAAGGCTTTGCCGGTTTCTTTACTTGGGATGAACCTAAGCCCACGACGGCGGCAATGAATGCCGTAGCAGAATATGCGGATTGGTATAAGAATGCATACGGCGAGGAAGCGGCTCCGTTTAAGGTAAACTTATTGCCCTCGTATTCTTATTTCGAGGACGATGATTATACATCCTATTCCGCTTACGTAAAAGCATATTGTGATATAGTGCTTTCCAAATTCGACGGTACGGAATATACAAAATATCTTTCCGTAGACAGCTATCCAATCAAAGCGGACGGAACGATGAGAGATACATTCCTTTACGATTGGGCGGTATTGAAGGCATACGCAATTGAGTACGGTGCGGAAATGCACGCTGTTTTACAAGGCTGTGGATTTCAAGACGAAAGTAATGGTACGACTTACAATAAAGCACCTACGGAAGAACAGATGCGCTTACAGCTTTACACGGCGCTTGCATTCGGTGCGGACTCAATTTCTTGGTGGTCTTATTATCCTTTAAACGTTGTTGTAGACGGAGCGCTTAATGCGGACGGTACGACGACGGAAGTTTATAACGATTTAAAGACCGTCAATAACGAACTTGCAACCTTTGGTTCACTCTTTAAAAACTACGACTGGAAGGGCGTAATTATGAGTAGCCCTGACAGCGGTTTCTTTGGCATCGGCGCAGATGCGCAGTATAAGGCATACAAGAAAGTAAAAGACGAAAGCTTGTTCTCGCAATATTTGCTTTCGGCAAGCAACACTTCGTCCTTCACGTCGATTGGCGGTTCGGGCAGTAACTATATCGTCAGTGTGATGGAAGATGCGGACGGCAACGAAGCATTCGTAGCAGTAAACTACGCGGCTGTAAAAGACAACAAGACGCTTTCTCTTACCTTTAAAGGAAACACCATTGGTCAATACGCCATTTATAGAAACGGTGAAATGCAAACGGTTACTATCGGTACGAGTGGATATACTTTAACACTTGCCCCCGGCGAAGGCGCATTCATTGTAGCGGCAAACAGCGAACATACCGTAACGTTCAAGAATTGGGACGGTAGCGTATTGCAGGAAGAAACGCTTTCGTTTGGTAGCGTTCCCGAATATAAGGGCGCAACGCCTACGAGAGAAGGCTTCACGTTTACGGGTTGGACGCCTGAGATCGGTGCAATCAGCGGTGACACCGTTTACACGGCGTTGTTTGAAGAATTGCCTAAATATACGATTACTTTCAAAAACGACGACGAAACGGTTATTTCTAGCGAACAATACTATCAAGGCGCAACGGTTGTAGAACCTGCAACGCCTACCAAAGCACCCGTTGAGGGCGAATACTCCTACGCATTTGCAGGTTGGGATTATACTGTAACGCCTGCTAACTGTGATGCAACCTACCGCGCAACGTATGCGATAGTACCTATCGACTTAACCAACTGTGAACTTGAAAACGGTGGACTTGACAGTGTCACAAACGATACTAATATGAAGAGTCAAGGTAGCACGCATTCCTTGAATATTGTTGAATCAATTTCTTCAGGCAATCTTCCTTTCTTTGCATTAACTCTTGATAAGACCTATGATTTGACGGATAAATATATGGTATTTGATTACCACGCCGTGAAT
The DNA here is from genome assembly GCA_017504655.1 of Clostridia bacterium. Taxonomy (GTDB): domain Bacteria; phylum Bacillota; class Clostridia; order Christensenellales; family Borkfalkiaceae; genus UBA10281. The sequence continues at coordinate 15,894 of JAFVQT010000043.1, forward strand.
GCGAATGGGTGGATTGTTGTATTAGACTTTGTAAATAACAATACCAAACTTGGTTTATGGAATATGTTTAGCCTAAATGCTAACGTAAGTGAAACCACGCATTACTGCGAGGATATCGGCGACGGTTGGATTAGAGTTTACGTTAACTTGAATTCTTTTGGCGCGTCGCTTAATAACGTAAGCAGAATTTATGCAACGCTGAATGCGGCGGACGGTAGCGGTGAACGCAATCTCCATTTCGATAACTTGCATTTTGTAACCAAACCTACGCATACGATTACCTTCAAGGACTTTGACGGCAGTGTAATTTCGAGTACGGAATACGAGCTTGGCGCAACGGTGAACGTACCTAATAATCCTACGAGAGCGACCGACGCTGGCGAATGTTCGTACGTGTTCGCAGGTTGGGATTACAGCGTAACGGAAGTACAAAGAAATGCAACGTATACGGCAACGTATACCAAGACAGATATCGTTGACTTGTGGAACGGCGCCGTTGAAAACGGTGGCATTGATGCAATCGTAAACGATACGGCGGACAGAAGCGAAAACAGCACGTATTCCTTGAATATTGTTGAATCGATTTCGTCGGGCAATCTTCCTTACTTTGCGATTACGCTTGATAAGACCTATGACTTGACTAATAGTTATATGGTATTCGACTTCAAGAATATTAATAGAAACGGTTGGCTTGTCGTATTCGACTTCGTTAACAACGGCGGTAAGCTTGGGCTTTGGAACATGCTTACGCTCAATAGCGGTGTCAGCGCAGATACTCATTATTGCGAAGATTTGGGCAACGGCTGGATTAGAGTATACGTAGACGTAGACGTCTTGAATAACTCGCTCAGTGGTGTAAGTAAGATTTACGCAACGCTTAATGCATCTGACGGTAGCGGAACGCTTGATATCAATTTTGACAACTTGCATTTTGAAAAGAAACGTATATACACCGAAGCAGATGATGCTATTTCGGGTTGCGGTTTGACGATAGTTAACGGTGGTTCAGCGACGGTTGACACAAGCGTTGTAAGTATCAATTCCGTGAAATCGGCAAAATTCAACGTGCCCGCAGGCAACAGTGGTGTTTGGTGGAACTACGACGTGGATTTGACGAAGATTACGGGTAGTGCGCTCAATATGAGTGGCAAGACGATTACCTTTGACGTGAAGATTGTAGGCAATATGACGTGGGTAGGCTTTACGGTAGCGGACGGCAACGGTACGTATGCAACGCCGAACAACGAAAGCTATGCTTGGATGAACCTTTCTAACGGTTGGTCGGGCTTCGGTATGTCGATTGTATCGCTTAACGATGGTTGGTATAGAGTATCCTTGACACCTGATACGTCGTTTGGCAGTGCAAGCAGTAATCTTGCGAAACTCCGTTTCTTGGTAAATCCTCAAGACGGCAACGAAGCAAGCATGTACGTGGATAACTTGTATCTTGACAGCGTAATTACCTTACCTACGGAAGCGGACGACGCTAGCTCGGCTTGTGGTTTAAGTCCTGTAAACGGCGGTTCAATGACGGTGGATACGAACGTTTATAGCGTATTCTCTACGCAATCGATTAAGGCAAACGTTCCTGCTGGAAACAGCGGCGCGTATTGGAACTACGACCTTGATTTAATTTCGTATTTCGGTGGTGCGATGAACCTTAGCGGTAAGACAATCACATTTGACGTGAAGATTGTCGGTAATATGACGTGGGTTGGCTTTACGGTGGCTGACGGCAGCGGTACTTATGCAACGCCTAACAACGAAAGCTATGCTTGGATGAACCTTTCGAACGGTTGGTCGGGCTATGGTATGTCGATTGTATCGCTTAATGACGGTTGGTATAGAGTTTCGCTCACGCCTGATACGTCGTTTAGCAGTGCAAGTAGCAATATCGCTAAACTTCGTTTCTTGGTAAATCCTCAAGACGCTAACGAAGCAAGCATGTATATCGATAACTTGTACCTTGCAAATTGCATCCCCACCGATTATATCGGTCAATGCGGTTTGGTCGCAGTAAACGGCGGTAGTATTGCAAAAGATACCGAAGTGGTTAGTAAACTTTCAACCGAATCGGTTAAATGTACTGTTCCTGCAGGCAACAACGACGCATGGTGGAATTATGATATTAGCTTGAGAGAAATCGCAGGCGGCACGCTCGATTTAAGCGGTCAGACAATCACCTTTGATATGAAAATTGACGGCAGTATGGGTTGGGCAGGCTTTGCAGTATCGGCTGACGGCGTAACTTATAGCGATTATGCTTGGACGAATCTTTCCGACGGTTGGTCGGGTTACGGTATTTCGGTAAAAGCAATCGGCGACGGTTGGATGAGATGTACGGTAACTCTTGATACGAACTTTAGCGCATACAGTAGCGCAGTTGGAGTACTTCGTTTTATGGTACACCCGACTGACGATAACCAATCAATTCTCTACATTGACAATTTATATTTAGGTTAAGCAAAACAACCGCCTTTTACTCAAAAAGGCGGTTGTTTTTTGCGAATAATGGTGTATAAGTCGCTTAACGGCATATTTTGCTTATTATTAACGTAAACTTTTCGTTTGCATAAATAACGAATACAAACCGAATAAATAGTGCTCGGATTAGGTTTATACTTCTCCGCCAACGAAAGGACACCTGAAAGCAGATGTCCTTTTCGCTTGCGATAAAGACGAGTTTTCACTCGCGCAAGTAGTTGCAATTAATAAAATAACTTGATACAATATAATCAACAGAGTTAGAATTGAGGTGTAAAATGAGCAAGTTGGATGACTTTATAAAGCAAGGATGGATAGGTGCAAGATCAGTGGCGGGGGAAAAAGATTTGCCTCTTCCATATCCTTTTGTACCGCCTTGTGGCGAAGGCCCTTTTAAGCGGTTATACTATTGGGATACTTACTTTACGAATATTGGACTCATTATGGATGGGCACGCTGATTGGGCAAGGGAAAACGTAGATAACCTTTTATTTGCATTGGATTATTTTGGGTGCGTGCCGAATTTTACACGTAAAGACGGAGCAATATTCTGTTCTCAGCCACCGCTTTTAGGTATTATGATAAAAGACGTGTATAATGCGTCAAAAGATGAAAAGTGGCTCTATAAGTCGATTGTTGGGCTGGAAAAGGAATATGATTTTTGGATGACGAGGCGCATGACTCAAATCGGACTTAACCAATACGGGACTAATGCTTTTGATAAAGGGCATTTGACCTATTACTATGGGTTAATGGCAAAAAGGATAGGCTTAGATTTAAACGCGACTGACGAAGAAAAGATTAAGGTTGCGCAAAACTTAATTGCCGAAGCGGAAAGCGGAGAAGATTTTACTCCAAGGTATAACAACCATAACGCAACCGAATACGTGCAAATAGACCTAAACTCTCACCTTTGGGGAGTGGAAAATTTATTGGCGGAATTTTACAAGGATAAGGACGAAGATAAATCTGCTTATTATAGTAGAAAAAGGGATAACCGTCTGGTGCTGATAGAAAGGTATTGCTATAACGCAGAAACAGGTATTTACGCTGATTATAATTTTGTAACGAAAAAAACTAACAGTATAATTTGCGGTGCGAGCTTTATGCCGTATTTTTACGGTTTTGCCCGTCAAGGCGAGAATTTAAGAACTATTTACGATAAATTAAAATCAAAGGGCGGAGTCGTTAGCTGTGAAGACACAGGCGATCGTGTCTATCAATGGGGATATCCGTATATATGGGCACCTCATCAATATTTTGCATACATGGCGTTAAAGAACTACGGTGAAAATGAACGTGCTGACGAGCTTTGCCGTAATTATACGGAGCTTTTATCGAATACCTACGATAAAACAGAATTCTTATGGGAGCGTTATACCGAGGACGGTAATGCACCGGATTTGGAGTATCCCACACAAAAGATGCTTGGCTGGACAGCCGGAGTATACCGTTATTTACAATCTATGAAAGGATAAAATATAATGAAAAGTAGGAAATATAACAAAATGTTCGGATTAGGATTAAACTGGTCCGTCAACGAAAGGACACTTAAAACAAGTGTCCTTTTTGCTTGCAAAAAAACACGATTTTGCAATCTCAGGTCAGTTTTGATAAGACGTAAAATGTGCAAAAGAGCTATTGCACTAAACAGACCGAGGTAAAATTGTACTTTTACGGTAACATATAACGATATAAATTGCCGTTGCATTGCGTTAAAAAGTTCGGCGTCTGCGGTGTGTTTTGCTGTATGCTCACTTTTTAATATAAAAAGGTCAAATATCACTGGAAGGTAAAGGAAAATGATAAAAAAAGGCTGATTTATAGTAAAAATATACAAGACATGCCAACACATAGGTGTTATAATATTAATGTATAATGGGAGAAAAATTAAAAAATCGGACAGATTTGGCAATTTTAAAGTTAAAAAAAATACATAATCTTTTATTTCAGAAAAGGAGAATGGAAATGAAGGTTAAGAAAATTCTTAGTGTAATTCTTTCGTTGACTTGTATGCTTTTTATAGGGCTCAGTATTCGTTTACAAAGTCCTATAGACGTAAAGGCAGAGTCGCCCACGGTAACGGTTGCGATAAACCAAAACGCAAACAACGCGGATTGGGATGCTACGCAAAAGAGATTATTGCTTGACGTTGTCGATATAGTAGCGGGCACAGCTGCGTCGTTCACTGCATGGGAGTCTATAACCTCCGTTATCGGTAACGGCGTTACCATGAACGGAACGGGAGCGAACTTAAACTTTTTCGGTAGCACGGGTGACGGTGTTTCTGTTATTTATCCCTCTAGTTTAGAAGAGGGTACGGTATTCAGTATTGCGGAAGGCACGGTAATCAACGGATACGTTTTCCCTGAATTTACTGTTTCGCTTGTCGACGGTAAGTGGGTAAAAGAGCCTACGGTAACGGTTGAGATAAACCAAGGCGCAAACAACGTGGATTGGGATGCTACGCAAAAAAGAGTTTTGCTTAACGTTGTGGATAAAAACACGGGCACAACTGCAGCCTTTACTGCATGGGAGTCTATAACCTCCGTTATCGGTAACGGCGTTACCATGAACGGAACGGGAGCAAACTTAAACTTCTTCGGTAGCACGGGTGACGGTGTCTCCGTTATTTATCCGTCAAGCCTTGAGGACGGTGCGGTGTTTAATATTGCATTGGGTACTGAGGCTAACGGACACGTTTTCCCTGCTTTCTCGTTATATCTTGTAAACGGAAAGTGGCAGGTAGACAAACCTGTTGCAGAGAGCGTAACTGTTACGAATATCCACAACAGAGCAGGTAGCGATCAAAGATTGTTGCTTTTCATTAGCAATAGCAATTATGACACTGCAAATGCAGACGTTAGTGCTAAAATCGCAAGCTTGAACGTATTGGACTACGTAAACGTTTATACGTCAAAAACGGAATATAAAACGCTCAGAGAAATTTATCAGGGCAACGCACAGGCTAAAATCTGGGGCGAGGCAAACTCTGTGGGCTTCCAGGTTGATGCAAATTATCACGGAACTGCAGTTTACGCGGTAGAAATTAAAGCGGGCGCGCAGTTCCCATCCAGTGCAAACGACTACGATACGTATGTAGTAAGCGCAGACGTTACTTATTACAATAACAGTTACCAAGCCGATGCCTCTGCAAACGGTTGGGCGGTTTCGTGGACAACTGTAAAACCCGTAGAGCCTGGAACTCCTACGCTCGGCACACCCGACGTTGAATTCGTTGAGCTTCACGCAAATAACAACAATAGCGTTTGGGGCGGTTCGACCCGCGCGGTAAGGCTTGTTTTCAGCGAGAGTTTTACTGCAAAGGCATACGACGGAAACGACGGTGGCTTTGATGCACCTGTAATTGCCGACGTAAGAGCTTTTGTAACAATCAACGGACAGTCTTTGGGTAACGTTACTTTCTTGCAAATAGATAACGAAAACTCCATCACCTTCCTTTACGATGAGAGTTTATTAGATGTGCCCGTAGGTCAGGACTATACTACGTTTACTATCGAGGCAGGCGCACCGTTTGGCGGACGTTATTTGCCTGCGGTTACATTATATTTAGTGAACGGTCAGTGGCAGGTAAACAAACCTGTTGCGGAGAGCGTAACTGTTACAAATATCCATAACAGAGCAGGTAGCGATCAAAGATTGTTGCTTTTCATTAGCAACAGCAATTATACTGTCAACAATGCTGATGTCAGCGCGAAAATTGCAAGCTTGAACGTATTGGACTACGTAAACGTTTATACGTCAAAAACGGAATATAAAACGCTCAGAGAAATTTATCAGGGTAATGCTCAAGCTAAAATTTGGGGTGAAACAAACGCAATAGGCTTCCAGATTGATGCAAATTATCACGGAACTGCAGTTTACGCGGTGGAAATTAAAGCGGGCGCGCAGTTCCCATCCGGTGCAAACGACTACGACACGTACGTGGTTAGCGCAGACGTTACTTATTACAATAACAGTTACCAAGCCGATGCCTCTGCAAACGGTTGGGCGGTTTCGTGGACAACTGTAAAACCCGTAGAGCCTGAAACTCCTACGCTCGGCACACCCGACGTTGAATTCGTTGAGCTTCACGCAGATAACAACAATAGCGTTTGGGGCGGTTCGACCCGTGC
>JAFVQT010000044.1 GCA_017504655.1 Clostridia bacterium
ATATATATAACAAAAATAAAAATGAGGAGCTTTTTATGAAATTTATTCCACAGCTTGATAAAAATTTCCGCCCTATGGTTTTAGAGTTTAAAAGCTATACCAAAGAGGTGGAGATTACCGCAAACAAAACGTTAAAAATATGCGTTGAAAGAAACGACGGATATAATTATATATTCGAGTATAAGATTTTTGCAGATGCAAGCAGGGCAGACGAAAACAACCGTATGGCAGAAAGACTTGCAAAAACTATTTTATGGCTCGTAGGCGGTTATAAAATTTACGTTTTAGGTGACGATGGCGTTTATGAATATCTTAAAAAGGCATACACAAACGGCGGCATTCGTTCCTTTGATAAAAACTTTATGGAAAGAGTATACGAAAATGCATTTGAAGTAGTAAAATGCGACGAGTCTACCTTCCCTGCAGAAAAGAAATGCTCGCTCTCTGTTGGCGGTCATCTTGACGGATGCAGAATCGGATTCGACGCAGGTGGCAGTGACAGAAAGGTAAGCGCAGTTATCGACGGAGAGGTAGTTTATAGCGAAGAGGTAGTTTGGTTTCCTAAAATCAATACTGATCCCGACTATCACTACAATGAGATTTTAACTGCAATGAAGACAGCTGCTTCAAAAATGCCAAGAGTAGATGCCATCGGCGTTTCTTCAGCAGGTGTGTACGTAAATAATAAAATAATGGTGGCTTCGCTTTTCCTTAAGGTAAACGACGACGACTTTGAGAAAAAGGTTAAAAATATGTATATCGACGTTGCAAGGGAAATGGGTGAGGATATTCCTCTCGAGGTTGCAAACGATGGTGACGTAACTGCTCTTGCAGGAGCAATCGATTTAAACGACAACTGCGTTTTAGGTATTGCAATGGGTACCAGCGAGGCTGTTGGATACATAAACGATAAGGGCGGTCTTAACGGATGGCTCTCCGAGCTTGCTTTCGTTCCGGTTGATTACAACGATGGCTCTATGGTAGACGAGTGGAGCGGAGATTACGGTTGCGGAGTTAAGTATTTCTCACAAGACAGTGTAATTAAGCTTGCTGAGTACGGCGGATTTACCTTTGACGAGAAACTGAGCCCTGCAGAAAAACTTAAGGTTATTCAAGGTCTTATGAAGGACGGTGATCCGCTTGCTCGCCAGATTTACGAGGATATCGGCACGTATCTTGGTTACACCCTTCCTTTTTATGCAATGTTCTACGACATTAAGCATATTCTCCTTCTCGGCAGAGTAACGAGTGGCGAGGGCGGCAATATAGTAATGGATAGAGCTAATCAAATTTTAGCAGAAGAATTCCCCGAATACTCGTTCAGAGTAGAAATGCCGGACGAAACTAACAGAAGAGTAGGTCAGTCTATCGCAGCAGCATCTCTCGCTGCAAGCAGAAAATAATTAATAGGTGATAATATGAAGGTTATAGTTGTTAAAGATTATGAAGAAATGAGCTTAAAGGCATTTGAGGTAATGTCTGAAATAGTAAAAAATAAGCCGGATGCAGTTTTAGGCTTGGCAACGGGCTCTACTCCTATCGGTTTATACAAGAATATGATAAAGGACCACAAGGAAAACGGCACCAGCTATAAGGATATCAGAACGGTAAATCTTGACGAGTATGCAGGTCTTGACTATTCAAGCGACCAAAGTTACGTATACTTTATGAGAAATAACCTTTTTGACCATATTGATATTGACCTTAAAAATACCAATATCGAAAACGGAAAGGCGACTGACCGACAGGCTGAGTGTGACCGCTACAATAAGCTTCTTGCAGAAATGCAGCAGGATATTCAGGTTCTTGGTATCGGCTCAAACGGACACATTGCGTTTAACGAGCCGGGCACTCCTTTTGGAAGTGTAACTCATATAGTTGACCTTGCAGAAAGCACGATTAAGGATAATTCAAGAATGTTCGCAAGCATCGACGAGGTTCCCCGTCAGGCGTTTACAATGGGACTTAAGAATATTATGAACGCCAAAAAGGTATTGATTTTAGCAAACGGCGCAAACAAGGCAAAGGCCGTCTACGGCTTGGTTAAGGGCGAGGTTACCGAAAATCTCCCTGCAAGCGTTCTTCAGCTTCACCCCGACTGCATAGTAATTGCTGACGAGTCTGCAGCATCACTTTTATAAGAGGCTAAAATGAAAGGTTTTAAAAACGTAAGGGCATATTTGCCTGAAATAGGTGTAGTCACTACGAATATCGGCTTTGAAAATGGCAAAATCGTATATATCGGTAATGACGACAGTCAGATTGAAAGTATCGCGAGTGTAAACGGAATAGTCGTTCCCGGCTTTATTGACCAACATATTCACGGTGCCGGCGGTAGTGACGGTATGGACGGGACTGAAAAAGACCTCCAGACCATTTCGGAAACTATTGCACGAGAAGGCACTACGGGATTCTTGGCTACGACTATGACTCAAAGTCCCCAAAATATCTCAAAGGCTCTTACAGCTGTAAAGGATATTATGCAAAAGGGCGAGTTTAAGGGCGCAGAGGTGCTTGGCGTTCACTTAGAGGGCCCGTTCATCTCTCCAAAGCATATCGGTGCGCAACCGCTTGAATACGTTGCAAAGCCGTCTGTTGAGATTTTCGATGAATACGACCGTTTATCGGGTGGCAATATTAAAATCGTTACGCTTGCACCCGAGCAGGAGGGTGGATTAGAGCTTGTTGAGCACCTTGCTAAGCTTGGCAAGGTTGCTTCTATAGGACATACAGGCTCTAAATTCGACGACGTGGAAAGAGCAGTAAAGGCGGGAGCTAAAAACGTTACTCATACTTACAACGCTCAAACGGCTCTTCATCACAGAGAGGTTGGTGTAGTTGGCTCTGCAATGCTTTTCGACGAGCTTAACTGCGAGGTTATATGTGATACTATTCACGTAAGCGTGCCTGCAATTAAGCTTGTAATCAAAAATAAGCCTCACAATAAGTTCACGCTGATTACCGACGCCATGAGAGCAAAGGGTATGCCGGACGGCTTATCCGAGCTTGGCGGTCAGACGGTAATAGTTAAAAACGGCGAGGCAAGGCTCGAGGACGGCACTCTTGCAGGTAGCGTATTAAAAATGAACGTTGCCGTTAAAAATCTCGTAGAAAAGGCAGGGGTAAGCTTTACCGATGCAATTGACTTTGCAACGCGCAACCCTGCAGAAAATATCTGCGTACTTGCGGAAAGGGGAACGGTTGAGGTTGGAAAGAGAGCAGACTTTACCGTTTTAGATGAAGATTTTAACGTTTTACTTACGGTAGTTGGCGGGAAAATCGTTTATAAAGCTTAAAACATCAAAAACTAAACAAAATGCGTTTTGCTAAAAGTACAAATTTAATTGCAAAGCGCATTTTTTATTAAATAATTTATTTAAGACTCATTATTTAGGTGACGTAAACAAAACAAACGGTAAAATTTACCATAAAAAATGCTTTCATCATTATATAATTTAAATTATAAATACAATTTATAAATAATGTAATAAGAATTACTTATACTAAAACTGAAAATCAAAGGAAAAATCTTGTATTTTTAAAAAAACAAACATTTTATAGCCTAAATTTTGTTGCTTTTTCAAAAAAATAATAAAATTTATAATCTAAAATCGTAGGTTTTATCAGCGATTTTGCAAATTTAATTAAAAAAATGTTCGTGTTATAAGAAAAAATTATAACAAAACCGCAACATTAAAGTTGACCAAAGCGAAAAAATATGATAAAATAACTCACATATTTATTAAGTTTTTATCAAAATTTCACAGTTATCAGATTCAAACGGCTTTTGCCGATGAATAAATTATGAAAAACTCACGAAAAAATCGTGCGTGAAAATTTTAGGAGGTAAAACATGAAAAAACTCAAACTTTTGTCTTTGTTACTCGCATTAGTTATGGTTATGTCATTTGCTTTTACGGCATGTACCAATAGCGGCGACAGCAGCGAGAAAGAAAACAAAGTAGAATCAGTTTCTGAATCAGTTTCTGAATCTG
>JAFVQT010000006.1 GCA_017504655.1 Clostridia bacterium
ACACCTTTATGACAAAAATAAAGCAACCACATATTAGAATGCGGTTGCTCTTGGCGGGGAAGACGAGATTTTCCTCTTGTATTTTTGCAACCGTTCTTTTTTTAACTTGCCTTTCGGTTGCAAAAATCCTTCGGTCATCACTAAAAACGATTATCAATCGTTTTTCCCTCTTCGAGGTCGTTCTTAGTTCAAATCTCGTCATAAACTTTTCTACAGCAAAAGCAAAACCCAAACCGAAAAATCGGTTTGGGTTTTGCTTGGCGGAGAAGTATAAACCTAATCCGAACACTTAAATATATTTTTGTGATTTTTGCGTTTACCTATTCTTCAAGTGGTACAGTGTTGCATTTCCCATATTAACACTTTATATCAAAACAATCCAATATCGCCTTGTATTGGTCTTGGCCAAAACGGCATGTTTCAATTAAATAATTCTTTTCGCTCTTCCATTCGCGAAGCCCACGATAATAAAGCCACTTGTTTGCATCATCTATATAAAATGGAACAAAGTTATTCTTTAAACATTGTTTAAATGCTATAAGACGACCAATTCTACCATTTCCGTCTTGGAACGGGTGAATCGTCTCAAAACGATAATGAAATTCAACTATATCTTCAAAAGCGACTTTTTTAATTGAATTATACCAAGCGATAAGCTTCTTCATCTTGGAAGCAACGTCGGCAGGCTTTGCAGTTTCTACACCACCTACTACGTTCGGTAAAGATTTATACTTGCCTGCACCGTATATTTTTGCGTGCTCTGTGCCCTCTTTTAAGATTTTTTGCAATGTTAAAATAAAATCTTCAGATAGTTCGCCCATAGCATTATCTATAACGTAATCGATACATCTAAAGTGATTATTCGTTTCAATTATGTCATCTATTTGAACGTTAGACGGCAATTCGCCAACCGTTTTAGTCTCGAAAATGTAGCGAGTTTGCTCTTCCGTTAGTTTACTTCCCTCTATGTGGTTAGAATTATAAGTTAACTTGATTTGCGTTTCGTGATAAAGCCCACCACTAACCTTTAACCTCTTTTCCGTTTGTAAGGTTTTAAGTATAACGTTGTCTTCCTCTAAATCAGTATTTTCTACGCCTAAAAACTCTGCTATCTTTTGAGCAACCTTATCGTTAATTTCTTCACCTTTACCGATTTTAGCAATAGTTCTTGAGGAAATCCCAATTTCATCACAAAGCGCAGACTTTGTAATACCTTTCTTTTTAAGCAATTCTTTTAATTTAACTTCATTGATTATCATTTTTCACCTATAAAAACAAAAATCTTTACTTCTTATGGTAATATTATACTTCAAAAGTAAAGATTTGGCAACAACTTTTATATTAAAGTAAAGATTTTATTTAAATCCTTTTGTTAACATTATTGAATATAGAAAACCACGTTTGCCAGTAAAATAAAACGACGTTTTATTTTAAAAGAGCAACTAGTCTGAACGTGAAATGTTCAAACAAGTTGCTCTTGGCGGAGAAGACGAGATTTGTAAGGAACGGAGCAACGCGTTGTGACGGAATACTCGCGTTGCTCGTGGCGTTCGGGTTAAAACCCTCGGCTTAGCAATTGCCGTATGCCGTAATTGCCGTAAATTTGTTTATTGTGTGCAATATTTGGGTGGAACGTCACGTTTCAATCGCGTCACTCGTGCTAGGCGGAACGCCTTGCACGAGTGAAAACCCGTCTTTACCGCAAGCGAAAAGGACACCTGTTTTAGGTGTCCTTTCGTTGGCGGAGAAGACGAGATTTTCCTCTTGCTTTTTTGCTCGCATCTTTCACTAATCAATACTCTTGCTCGCAAAAAATCTTCGGTCATCACTAAAAACGATTGCTAATCGTTTTTTCGGCTTGCGCCGCTTGGATAAAACCAACAACTTAAAACACATTGAACTATATTTTATTTGGATGCAACGTCACGTTGCAAATCTCGTCATAAACTTTTCTACAGCAAAAGCAAAACCCAAACCGAAAAATCGGTTTGGGTTTTGCTTGGCGGAGAAGACGAGATTTGTAAGGAACGGAGCAACGCGTAGTGACGGAATAGCAATTTTCAAGAAAGATTGAAAAAGTTTGTTGTAAGTAAAATTGCGTCACTCGTGCTAGGCGGAACGCCTTGCACGAGTGAAAACTCGTCTTTACCGCAAGCGAAAAGGACACCTGTTTTAGGTGTCCTTTCGTTGGCGGAGAAGACGAGATTTGAACTCGTGCCACGATCACTCATGCTACTCCCTTAGCAGGGGAGCCCCTTCGGCCTCTTGGGTACTTCTCCAAAAAAATATTCAATTTACTCATCTGAGCCTAAACATAATAACACAAAATTTCGTTTCGGTCAACGATTTTTAAGTAATTTTTACAAGGTTTTTAAATTTTTGCAAAATAAACGCTGTCAGACGAAATTTTTATTTCGCCTGACTTAGCACTATTTAAATTTCTTTTCTGTCCAATATCGCTCTTGATAGAGTGATTTCATCCGCATACTCTAATTCGCTTCCTACGGGAATTCCGTGAGCAAGCCTTGAAACCTTTATTCCCAAAGGCTTAATAAGCGAAGATATATACATTGCGGTTGCCTCTCCCTCTACGTCGGGATTGGTTGCCATAATAATCTCCTCTACCCCGCCTTGCGCAATACGCGCCAAAAGCTCCTTAATTTTGATATCGTTTGGAGTAATGCCCTCCATAGGGCTTATCGTTCCGTGAAGCACGTGATATACGCCCTTAAACTCGTGAGCCTTTTCCATTGCCAGCACGTCTTTGGGCTCTTTTACCACGCATATAACCGAGCTGTCCCTCGTGGAACAAATATCACACGTTTCTCTATCGGTAAAATTACCGCAAACAGAGCAATATCTAACCTCACTCTTCGCTTTCAAAAGGCTTTCAGCAAATTCCTTAACCTCGTCTTCAGTCATGTTGATAACCTTGTACGCATAGCGCTGTGCAGTCTTTGCCCCTACGCCCGGAAGCTTGGTAAATTGATTGATAAGTCTGCCTATAGGTTCAATAAACGCACTCATGGCTTAAAAAAGACCTGCACCGCCGAACTTGCCCATCTTCTCTTCATAGAGCTCTTCAGCCTCTTCGTAGGCATTGTTAAGCGCAGCTAAAATAAGGTCCTCAAGCATTTCAATGTCGTCCGGGTCAACAGCCTCGGGCTTAATGGTAATAGAGCTTACTGCCTTTTTGCCGTTTACAACAACTTGAACAAGACCGCCGCCACTTTCGCCAACGATTTCAGCCTCTTCAAGCTCTTCCTGCGCCTGAGCCATTTGCTCCTGCATCTTTTGTGCCTGCTTCATAAGCTGTTGCATTTGATTTCCACCGCCAAAGCCTCCTCCGAAGCCTCCTCTGTAACCTGCCATAATTATATCTCCTTTTAATCTTCTACTTTTATATTAACGCCCTTAAAAGCGCTTTTAACCTTTTCTACTTCACCGTCAAAACCGTCAACAGGCTTTGCGCCCGCCTTTACAACCTCTACTTCGTAATCGCCTATAGCCTTTACAGTTTTGGAAAGCGTTGCAAGATTTGATTCCTTTACAATTGCCTGATAGCCTGCGTCGTCGTTTGCCATTATGCGAAGAGTTCTGCCTACAAGCGTTGCGTCCATCTCCTGACAGGCAACCCACAAAACAATATTTTTATCTGCTCTTAGCTGACGTATAACCCTTCCCCAAAGCTTACCGCCCGTCATACCGCCCATGCTTGGCTTTATGTCGTCTGCAGTAACGCTAATTGGTTGCTCAACAGCAACCGTTTCTTGTGGCTTTGCTTGCTGTTTTTGCTCGAAACGTGGGCTTATAGGTTGATTATCGACTGTTTCAGCTTTAAAAGCGTCACCGTAAAAGCCCCCATCGTTATCAACAGGTGGAGCCTCCGGATATCCATCGTCTATAGGTGGATAATCAAATTCCTCTACAACCTTAGAGGGTTGTCTTTTAACCGTTTCAGCCTCTTTTGCCACGATGCCCGTATCTTTATAAAGCACTTGCTTTGGAGCAAGCTGACCGCTTTCTATCACCTTTTCAAGCTTTGATATTCTTGCAAGCAACGCGTCGATATTATAATCGTTTTCCGGCTGAGATGCCTTTATACACGCGCTTTCAAGCACAACTCTTGGGTTTAAGCTATATCTCAAATTACCTTCCGCATCGGTAAATATTTCTACTATTCTAAGCAATCTGTGTCCGTCGCATGCCTCGGCAATTTCCTTAAGCTCTGAATATATATCCTCGGGAAGCTCTAAAATTTCTCTTGCATTTTTACACGTCTTGCAAACTATAACCTCACGTAGCCTTGAAATTACGTCTTTACAAAGAACACCTATACTTTTACCCGTTTCACAAAGCTCCTCTACGTCCTCAAGAGTGCCACTTGTATCGGCTAAAACAATCTTCTTTATCATCGAAGTGATTTTAGCGGAATCGGTTGCGCCCAACACCTCTAATACGTCACTGTAGGTGAGCTTTCCGTCACGGTAAGAAACACAGATATCCGCTATTGACAAGGCATCTCTCACACTGCCTGCACCTGCCCTTGCAATTGCCATAACGGCATCCTTATCGTAAGCCTTACCAACCTCGTCGTAAATTCTCGAAATAAGCTCGGCTATCTCCTTTGCCGGGATTATTTTAAAATCAAACCTCATGCAGCGGGAAAGTATAGTTGACGGAAGCTTATGCGACTCTGTCGTAGCCAAGATAAACACCGCGTGCTTAGGTGGCTCCTCTAACGTCTTCAAAAGGGCGTTAAACGCCTCGGGCGTAAGCATGTGAACCTCGTCTATAATATACACCTTGTACCTTCCGCTAACGGGCGGATATTGGATTTTCTCTCTTATTTCCCTTACGTTTTCTACCTTGTTATTTGATGCTGCATCCATCTCTAAAATATCAAGATTGGACGGGTCTGCAAGTGCTTTACAAGCCTCACACTCACCGCAAGGCGAACCGTCAACAGGACTTAAACAGTTGATTGCCCTTGCAAATATCTTTGCGGCTGAGGTTTTGCCGGTACCTCTCGTTCCGCAAAACAAGTAGGCGTGACCAATCCTTCCGCTTGCTATTTGGTTAGAAAGTGTTCTAACTATGTGTTCCTGCCCGATGAGCCCTTTAAAGCCCGTAGGACGGAATCTTCTATATAATGCTAAATATGCCATACCCTTTCCTTATTAGGTCTTAATTTTACTTTTTTAAATAATAAATTAGACTATAGGTTGATTATCACCATTAAACTCTTCTTTGGCGGACAACCTCAAACACGCCTATACCCGTTGCTACGGACGCGTTTAGGGAGTTTACCTTTCCGCAAAGAGGGATAGTAACGACGCCGTCGCATTTTTTGAGAGTGAGCTTATTTACCCCACTGTCTTCACCGCCAACGACTAACGCAACCTTGCCCTTTAAATCAGATTTATAGATATCTCCACCGCCAAGCTCTAACGCATACGTCCAAATGCCGTTTTGCTTAAGCTCATCTATCGCTTGATTGATATTTGTAACCTTTGCAATTTTAACGTGATTTGCGCTGCCCTCGGAAATTCTCATAACCGTATCTGTAACACTTGCGCTTCTATGCTTACCTATTATAAGCCCGTCCGCACCGGCGCACTCACAAACCCTTATAATACTGCCCAGATTATGAGGGTCTTCAACACCGTCTAAAACAACGACTAAGCACTCGTCTTTACTCTTGATGATATTGATAATATCCTCTAATTCGCAATATTTATAATCTGAAACAAAGGCGATATAGCCTTGATGTCTGCCCGTATCACTCTCTTTATCCAAAACCGCCTTATCAGCAAACTGAAATTTTGCACCCGACTTTTTAATGTCGCGTAGCAAAGCCTCCGACTCAGTACCTCTCATACCGTTTGCAATCAGGATTTTGTCTATAGTTTTTCCGGTTTTTAAAAGCTCTCTTACCGAGTTTCTTCCCTCTATTTTCATTCTTCGACCTCGTAATTTAATAAATAGTTAAGTCTTTCGTATTCACCCGTTATATATAAAAAGCCCATAACGGCCTCAAAGCCGGTTGATTTGTTGTATTCAACTACACTTGCGCTTTTAGTCTTTGCGCCCTTTTTGGTATTGCGCGCTCTTTTATAAATGGCAATCTCTTCCTCGGTAAGTATGGGCATAAGCTCGTCAATCCTCTTTGCCTGCGCCTTTGCGCACACTACTGAAGATGCAAGCTTATTTAATTCACCGGTTTTTGCATCGCTTTCAAATGCCAATCTCTCTCTTACGAAAAGCGAGTAAACGGCGTCACCGACAAAGGCTAAAACTATACTGCTTAAGCTCATGGCTTTTTCTTTGGTGAAAATCTCGTTTATCTTAAACAATATATACCTCCGTATTAAAGCGGTAGAGCGCATTTTACCCCACATTAATTATTACCGTATCATTATATCATCTTTTTGAATATTTTTCAATAGTTTTATACATTTTAAATAAAGTTTATATCACTTATATCTTTGCCGATAAAAAACCGTATCCGCCCCGTAACGGAGCGGATACCAAAGCTATTCTTCACAGTCTGAATCTGTTATATTCTCTCTTTTATCCATAAGGCAAACGAGCACCGTGTCGTCGCCGATTCTTTCTATGCATGAAAAATTAATAATCAGCTCACAGCCGGAAAAAAACGCGTTCTTTTTGCCCGGGACTATAATACTCTTTATTCTGCCGTCGGGATAAGAAATAATAAGGTCGGTAATTTTACCCAAATCTTTGCCGTCTGCAACGTTAATTACCTTTTTCTTTTTTAAATCCGAAAAATTATAATCCATATAAAAAACCTCCTTACATCTTATGATGCAGGAGGCTTTTATATGCTATTCCATAGGCTCAACGACTAACGTGCCGTAGATTTTTTCTATATTGTAATTCTCAGTTACGTCGACTCCGCCACTCATAATTACTATATTGTCAATCTTGTTTTCAATAGAACCTACGTGTGTAATGCTTGCAGTGATAGTAAAGGTTATAACGTGTCCGCTTACCAGACTACCCTGCGATACCCAAGCCCTGTTACTTGTAAGTGCTTCGCTGTCGTATCTCTTGCTTGCATCGATACTTCTTACCTCGATATTTCTTGCCTTAACCTCAAGAGGATTACCCTCGATAAGCAAGTAATAGTTGTCGGTAACGTCGTAGCCGTAAGCATCGTAGAAGCGATAGTATGAAGCCTCTCTTATATCGTCATAAGTAAGCTTACCAACGTCAGTAAGCTGACCGCCAAGCCTGATATCAAGCGTAAGGCCTTTACTGTCTACAACTATATAATCGTCCTCATAATAGGATATCGGTGTTCCGTCGTAATACTTAGAAACGTCGAAAAGTCTTATTATAACCTGCGTTTTAGTAACCTCAAGCACACCCTCGCTATAGGTTAAATCAAACATCGCTATAGTGTTGCTTATCGGGTTATCCTCAGCATCGTATATATCAATCGACTCAATATAGCTTGCGCTTCTGCCGTATTCAAGCTGTGAACCGCCGAATACGAGGTTTTCATAGTAATAGCCTAAATCCGCCAAAACCTCAAAGCCCTCGAGCTCTGTGGCAACGAGAGGAATACCGTCGTAAACCTTGATTTCATCCCTTGGCTTTAAGTCTACCTTAATCTTCTCTAAGACGGTGAGCATTCCCCATTCTGCCGTAACCTCGTAGCCTGCGCTAACGTCCGTTCCGTTATAAATAGCCACGAATTCAAACTCGTTTCTCTCCTCACCGGGGTCGGTTATCGTTCCTATAACGGTGACTTGAACATCGTGATTTTCAACCTCTCCGCCTTCTATAAATATTTCATACTCATCGCAGGTAAGAGGCGTGCCGTCGTAATACTTGGTTGCGCTGCCCGTAGAAACCGTAACCCTTACCGGGGTTATCTCTAAGATACCGGGCTCGGTGTTTGTAAATTTGTAGTTATGGGTATACGTTTCCGTTCCGTCCTCGTTAGTAACGTCGAACATCATATTATTAGCCTTTACACCCGGATTTGTTATAAATGCAGACTGTCTTATGCTTATAAAATGACCTTCAAGCGGATTGCCCGATACGATATCGTATTCCTCGCAGGAAAGTGGCTCGCCGTCAAATCTCTTTGTTGCAGAGCCCGTCTTGACTTTAATAACGATAGGAGTTACCCTGAGAGTTCCGTTAACGTATCTGACGTTGTAGTTGCCCATATTTACAGGGTCACCGCCTAAAGTAGTTATAACCAGGTTGGAAGGTACGTTCTCCTCTACGCCTACGTCGGTTATTTCTCCCGTTATATCAAGCGAAGCAACGGCATGAATGCCGAGCAAATCTCTGACCTCGTATTCCTGACAAGTAAGAGGTGTGCCGTCGTATACCTTAGTGTCGTCACCTGCGATAACGTATATAAGTCGCTGAGTTATCGTAAACTCGCCTTGAGCATACGTAATATCGTAGTTTGAAGTGACGTTGACGCTCTGTCCGTCGACTATAACGACTGTTCCGTCAACTATTGTAGACGAATAGCTACCCACATCTATATACGCTTCGTTAGTTTGAGCTGTCGCTCTATGCAAGCTAACGAGCGACGTTCCGCCAATAGCAACCAATTCTTCTGCACTTTGCTCCTCGCCGTTGTATTCCGCGCTGTCGAAAGGCTTTAAGGTAACGGCAAGAGGCGTGACCTCTAATGTGCCGTAAACCGTTTCTGTCACGTAATTGTTAGTTGCATCGACGTTACTGTAAGCATTTCCGCGCTTAATTACGATGCCAAGCTCGTTTAAAACGGGCTCTTCGGTAACGTTTTTGACAACCGTTGCAGAAACAACGTTGATAAAGTCTGTGTCAGCAAGCGCGCCTTCAATAACCGCGTATCCTCTATCCTCGTAATTTGCACCCGAATACGTCCACGAATTTGTTGCAGTTTGAATCTTGATAGCTATCGGTCTGACTGTAAGCTTGCCGTACTCTACCGTCGATACGGTATAATTTCTGCCGTAGGACGTGCCGTAAGAGTTTACTACGTCAAAGGCAAGAACGTTGTCTGCCTCCTCTACCGCATCGATAACCTCGGTAGCAGAAAGAACGACTAACGTATGTCCGCTTATAGGCCGTGCCGTGCCGACGTATTCAAAATCTGCTACCTCGTGATAATGTCCGTCGTAATCCCAATCTCCCGATAAGGTTTTAACAGTCAGCTCAATAGGATTTACGGTAAGCGTTCCCATATTTACGGTTATTTCGTAGTTATAGGTCTTTTCGTTTGCCGATCCGTCCTGTATTATGATATTTAATTCGTTATCAATGTTGCCAACGTCTGTTATACTGCTCGTTGCAGACACGACAGCCTGATGGTCTAATACAAGCGCAGGGGGTATCGTTCCCTCGTACGGGCCGTTGTAAACAGGGCCCTCGTACGTAGGCTTGCTGTGAGCTTCACCGTCGTAGGTCCACTCCTCACTGTCCGAAACAAAAAGTATTTTTCTCTTAGTTACGGTAAGTGTTCCTTTTTCATAGCTTATACGGTAGTTTGAAGTAACGTCCTCACCGCCGTATGTCTCTATTTTTACACTGCCGTTTGTAATAACGTTATCTGCAGTGCCTACGTCCGTTCTTTCACCTAAGATTTCTATTTGACTTATGTACTGCCTTGTAGCCAAGCTACCCTCCGTAACTATTACGTTAGTGCATCTGAGAGCTTGACCGTCGTACACCTTAGTAGCATCTCCTGCGGTTAAAGTGATTTCTCTTGGATAAATATATAACGTACCCGTACAGCAAACGAAATTGTAATTCTGAGAAACGTCTACTCCACCTTCCGTAACAGAGAAGCTTATAATATGGTTATCCTGACGCCCGTCTGCAACGTTAAGCACTCTTCCGTCGGTAACTATAGTAATGACGTGATGCGATATAAGCGGATTTGGAGAGGTTGACGCTACGACCGCGGTGTTACACGTAAGCGGTAATCCGTCGTATTCCTTCATTACGTCCTGAGGCTTGATATGAACCTCACGCCTTTCAATTGTAATTAAACCTACACCGTATGAAATCTCGTAGTTACAGCTTATATCTCCTCCCGAGCCGGATGCAACGAATACAGACCCGTCTATAATTGAGCAAGAGTAAGTCCCTACGGTAGGTCCTACGGCTTCGGTGAGGTTACCATCGTACTCAAACCTGTGACCTAATACCAATCCGTACGGTGAGAAAGGTGCAATTTCTGCCACGGTAATTCTCTGCTGTTCACCGTTATAAACGGTAGTCGTATCAACCGGCTTTACCGTAATTGGACGCTTTGTAACCCTTAACACGCCCTCTTCGGTTGTAATTTCGTAGTTATCGCTTACTACACGGCTGTAATCGCCCGTAGTTATTGTTATGCTTACAACGTAGCTTGCGCTTTCACCAACGTCAGTCTGGCTTCCGCCCATCTCCCATCCGTAGATGATGTGGTCGCCTGCCAGCCTGTACTGAGTATTTTCACTCCATTCCCAAACGGTTGCAACGAGCGGTGTTCCGTCGTAAACCTTTTCTACGTCTACAGGCTTAACGGTTATAGGCCGTTTTGCTATAATAATCTCACCGTCGACGTAAACAACGTTGTAGCTTGGTGGCGCGCTATGCGCTACGTCCGTTCCGTTAGAAAGAATTATAACGCTGTTTGCAACTATCCTGCTTTCATAACTTCCAACGTCCGGTCCACCCTCGCCAACTACCGTGTATCCGTCTATCACGTCGCCGTCAACAAGACCTTGGTCGGGCTGATTTGAAACGTCTTCGATGCCCGCAGAACTTGCAGAATGAGTATTTGCATCATAAATAACTCTTACCGTTTCGGGCTTTAAATGAATTGTTCTTGCAGTTACCGTTACCATTCCCTGCTCAAACGAAAGGTCGTAATTTGACGTAACGTCCTCGTCGCCGTTTTCGGGGTCGCAGATTATAACGGAATCTATTTCACTGTACGATACGCCTGCATATTTTCTTTGATTTTCTACACCCTGCTTAAACGTAACGTTGACAATATGCCAATCTACTACAGCGTTTGGCGAATACTCATACAGCACGAACTCAGTTGCGCCATGAACGTTACCGTCATAGACGGAAAGCACGTCGCGAGGGGCAAGAACCACCTCTCTCTCAGTAACCGTGAGCGTTCCGCTTTCGCTTGCTATTAAATAGTTGCCTGAAACGTCGTTACCACCCTCGTCTAAAATACAGTAAGACAAGATATTGTCGACTGTGCCTACGTTTTTAATCGTTGTATAATCTATAACCTCTACCGTATGGAATGATACGACGTTTGTACTGTAGAAAAGACTGCAGCTGAAATCTTCACCGTCGTAAACGGCGGAATCCGATTGCGAGGTTAAGCTAATCTCCCTCGGCGTCACGGTAAGCGTACCGAATTCAAGCGTGAGCTCGTAGTTTGAGGTCACGTCCCTTGCGCCGTCGGTAACCTTATACGTAAACTCGTTTGGCATAGAGCCTACGTCCTTTATGTTAGCAGAGCTTTCAATTATACCGCTGTGCCCGGGTAAGAGCTTGACGGCTGACGTCTGCTGACATACTGCAATATATTTGTACGTTCCGTCATAAACCCAAGTAGAGTCTGCACTCCGTATAGTAACGGGCCTTGGCAAAACTGTAAGAGTGCCGTTTTCAAAGGTGAACGCATAGTTTTGCGTAACGTCACGCTCACCGCCCAAAACGCTTTCTATAATTTTGAAATCCATAACGTTTTCGTGCGTGCCCGCCTCGGTTACCGCGGTGTATCCCACGTTTTGAATTTGCTGATTGCTTAAAATACCTTCACCGCCAACTACAGCGAAGTAGGTGTTGAAGAGAGAATCTCCGTCGTACGTAGATTGGGCTGAGCCGGTTTGTACGGTTATAGGTCTTGGATTTACCGTGAGATATCCGCTTACAACGGATACGTCGTACATTTCGGTAACGTCTAAGCCGTTGGCGGTAATTGAAAACGAGCCTACGTTTTCTACCGTACCAACGTCTGTTATAGTATTGGTAAACGATGCCGTAATAATGTCGTCAGTAGCTAACGAGCCGTTTGTAATCTCATACGCGCTACTTGCAAACTCTATTCCGTCGTACGTCTTTTCTAAGCTTGTAACCGTAATCTCTATTGCTCTTTTTACAGTTGTAACCCAAGAGGTTTTGGACTGAACCGTGTAGCAATCGGTAACGTCGCGACCGAACGAGTTTACAATGGTAACCGTTTCCGCGACAGGCGTTATGTTAGAGCCAACCGGAGTGACATTGTCGTAAACGAAATCGACAAAAGCCAATTGGTCGCCATTGCAAAGCGGTGCTGTTGCGGTAGGTGTTTCGCCGTAGATAAGCTCATTTGAGGAAACAACCACCTCTACAGTGCGTGGCACTATGGAAAACTGAGATTCCTTACCTCTTTTTATTTTACCGAAAGCACCCTTTGAGCAAGGTCTAACCTTGTATTCACCGACCGCAGTAGGAGCTGTTGTCGACCATTTCCCGCCATCGCTATACTCAAAATATACGTCACTCATAAACGCCTTTGACTTAAAGCTTACAGAGTCACCGTAGGTTATCTCGCCGGGGCCCTTAGCCTTAGCCATGACCGTACCCTTTGCCAATACAAGACCTGAAGAGAATGCTAAAATAACAAGCAAAACAGAGGCAATCAGAATTCTGTGCCTGAACGCCGTTTTTAAAGCTATTTTAAATTTTAGCATTTTTTGTTTGTATTTATCGTATAACATAATTTCCTTTTTGGGCGCAAATAATCGCGCCTAAGGTTAATATTCTTTTACTTTTGCAAAACAGATGCCAAAGTGCACTTTAAGGATTTGGCATTATTACTCTGAGCTGTCCGTTTTCTTTTGCTATCTGATAGTAGGAGGTTATATCCTCGCCCAATGCGTTTTTAATTACTACGGACGTAATAACGTTATCGCATCTTCCGCACTCTATAATACTACCCTCTATAGATACCGTAATAGTAATACCTTCGCCGAGAGAATCTATTTGGTTGCCGAGCGAGTCGTATAAGACGTACTCGTTACAGGTGAGTGGCGTTCCGTCGTGCTCCTTTGTGTCGCTACCCGCTACGATAGTTATAAGCTGAGGATAAACGGTTAACGTGCCCATTACGGGTATTACGTAATACATATCCGAAACGTCGTTGCCATACGTATCCTGTATTGAAATGCTGACTACGTTTCTTGTTTCTCCGACTGCGGTTATTGAGCCTATCGGCGTTATAACTATATTATGTCCTACTATAAGCTCGCCGTCTATAATTGTATAATCGTCGCAGGTAAGAGGTGTTCCGTCGTACGGCTTATCTGCAGAACCTGAAACGATAGTTATCTTCTTTTGATATACCGACATATATCCGGGCTTGAAGTCAATTGTAAACTGAAGCGTTACATCATATCCGTCGGGGTCGATTACCGTTGCATAGTCAAGCTCTGCAAGAGTTTTGCCGACGCCAACCTGTCTGCCCTTTAAAACAACCTCACACGTATAGCCTTGAGCTTCAAACACGTCAAAGCCTTCAAGCTCGTAATCCAGCTCGCTTGCATTTATTACGTCTTGGTCGGCTACGTTTACGTATTTTGATTTAACCCGAATGGTAAATTCACCCAAATTGGGAATACGCTCTCTTTCTCTGCCCGTTACCTCAACGTTTACCCAGCCGACACCGTCTATATAAACCTCTACCCAGCTGTGAGCATTTGCAGTCGTTACCTCTACCCACTCGTTGGGAACTGTAGTTGCAGTGTAGCCTATGGTATGTCTTGCGGGAATACCCAGCTCACGGAAAAGCATGGTTGCAGCCAATGCATAATGCTGACAAATACCCTCTCTGTATTCACTTAAAAAAGCAACTAATATATCCTCGGCATTGTCCATCTCAGTATTGTACTCTTTGTTGTATACAGCTGCGTTTTGAATATAATATGCTACCTTTGCAATAATGTCCTCATCATCTTTTTCAAAACCGTTTTCTTCGATAACTCCTTGAAGGTAGACAGAAGAGGAAAGGGGCACATTTAAATATCTGCCGTATACGTACTCTCTGTACGCCTCCTCATATTCTTCATAGCCGTCTATACTCGCTTGCTCTAATATGCTTGACTGATTTACGTAATTAAACGGATAATACGCAAATGAGTACACGGTTGAAAAGTCACCTTGGTTTAAAACGTCGTTTGTTTGAATATCGTAACCGTATTCGCCCCTCGCCGTAAAGTGTGACAGTAAATAGTCGTACGTGAGCATTTCTATTTCTACGTTTGCCTTAGAAATCCCTGCGTTTTCAAGCGCAATACCCGCAAGATAATTTGCGCAATACACTCCGTCTATAAGCTCGGGATAGCCGTCGGTCGGATTGCTCCACGTTTTTCCGTTAAAGTCAGTATAGCTGAAGCTTCTGAGATAAACCACGTCGCGAACATCCGAATATATATTGAAAGCAGGGCCCGGTGCACCACCGCCACCGCAACCGCCGATTATGCCGTACTTATCTAAACCGCCGCCACCGCCGATGGGAAGTATACCTTGAACAACGAGCTTACCAAGCTCGTAGCTGATTTCGTAGTTGTCCGTGACAACGTTGCCGTAAGCATCTTTGATTACAGTTTGAGCTACTGCATTTTCCGCCTCGCCCTGTTCTGTAATCGAGCCGATAACAGATACTTCTACCACATGCCCGTCTAACGGCTTAGTAATAGAAACTATTTCAAAGGAGTCGTTTGTTAAAGGAGTTCCGTCGTACGGCTTATACGCCGAGCCCGTCTGAATAACTATCGGCAACGGTTCTACTTTCAATTCCCCTTTAATAACCGATATTTCATATAAAGAGGTAACGTCTTCGCCTAAAGCGTCTGTAACGGTACAGGTTGCGCCGGCCTCTTCCGTGCCCGCGTCTGTTATTTCACCGTTTAAAACGGTGTCCAAAACGTGCCCCTCTAATAAAGAGCCCTTGGTTATATTTTCTGTTTGGGGTAATAACGGCGTGCCGTCGTAAACCTTTTCTTCGTCCTCTACCGTAACCTCAAGCTTTCTCTTGGTAACAGCCAATTCGCCCGGTTTATACTCAACGGCGTAATCATCTGTTACGTCACGACCCTTATCGTTTACGATTTTTACCGAAAAGAGGTTGGAGCTGGTGCCGATTTCCGTTTGTTGACCGGATACAGTAACCTCTACCTTATGTCCGTTTTTAAGCTCGCCCGATACGATTTGCCAATTGGCGTTTGAAAGAACCGTACCGTCGTACTCCTTGGTCGAGGCAGACGTCGCTATAACTATCTTAGGCTTCTGAGCAGTTATAACTCCCGTTGCAAAAAGCACGAAATAAACGCACAAAACGGCTAACGCTCCAATGACTACCGAGCCTAATACGTATATTAATTTTGTCTTTTTATTCATATAGATATCCTTTAAGAGTTCCTTTCTAACCTATGTATAAACTCTTTACAGCTCTTCATCTTGTCTACGCCGAAAAGCTCGTCGAGATAATTGCAGAAATCGCTCGCTTCGTTTCTTACGTATACGGGGTTTTGCGTTTCTAATTTTCTCATTACCTTTTTGGCAAGTATGTCGTCTAACGCCTCAAGCTCATCTCCGCCACAGCTTACGTATACGGGTATATACGTCATTATCTGCTTCATTATTCTGTTTCCGAACGTAACGTGGAATTTTTCTATCATCTTGGCGTCAAGCTGAGCTAATCTGTTTAAGTTTCTCTTGCTTATTTCGTATTCCTGCTGTGCCTCTTCCACAAGCTTTACGAATTGCTCTGCGGATACGTGCATCTTTGCAGTTCTCGGTGCGGAAAACCTCTCACATTTCTGGTCAAGGTTCATTACCATCGCTCTGTCGTATACCTTGTCGGATATTGCAAACGTAGAGTCATCGTTATTTGCCGTGCCGATAAACCACATGTTAGGGGGTAGCTTTATCTTGCCGTTTACAAGCTGTACCGGGTCGCTTTCCCAGCTGTCCGATACTACGGATAAATACTTCTCGTCCTCTTTGGGAAGCTCTAAAAGTGACAGAAACTCGGCAAAGTAATACTCTACTCTCGCTATGTTCATTTCGTCCATTACGGTTACGTAGATATCCTCGCTGTAGTTTGCCTCGTACATCTTTTCGAGAAGCTGTGTTTCGTTAAATCTCTTGGTGAATTCGTTGTAATAGCCTAAAAGGTCAGTTCTCTCTTTCCACATCGGCTGTACGGAGATTACCGTTGACGGATTGTCCAAAAATTCACCGAATGCATGCGCGAGCGAGGTTTTACCCGTTCCTGACATACCCTGAAGTATCATTATCTTTGATACTGCTGCGCCTGCTATAAATCTTCTTATATCGTCTATGCTGTAGTAAAGTCTTAAGTGCCTTGCCGCATAGTTTCTAAAATTCTCGCACAGATTTTGCAAGGTTACGTGCTTGTCATAGCCTGCCCTTTTAAAGCTCTTTCTGTTTTCGTCAAGCTTTATTAAGGTGCTGAATCTTCCTATCGGTCTGCC
>JAFVQT010000045.1 GCA_017504655.1 Clostridia bacterium
CGCAGCCTCAGGGTACGGCTTCGGCCAACCTGCAGGCCGCTGCAGACGACCTTCCCCAGACCTATACCATCTGGATTCAAACGCCCCAGAACTGGTATGTGAGCGTGAGAAAAGTGGATACCGCTGTATTCCTGAAACTCGTCTACGTGGACGTACATAAATCTTCTTGAATATTTAAGCAAAACGTCTTTAAATTCGGCTAACAAGTGATAAGCTTTTATGAGCAAATCATCAAAGTCAAGTGAGTTTGATTTACGAAGTTCGAGTTCATATTCTTCTATAATTTTAACGTAATCTTTTATATCTCTGTCCCAAGAGTAATCTTTTTGAAACTCTTCTATTGACATGTCTTTATTTTTAATTGCAGAGATATAATTTTTTGTTTTTTTGAGATATTTGTCTGCTTCAAAACCTAATGAAACGATTATTCTCTTTAAAACCTTTTCCTTATCGGTTTCAGAATAAATAGAAAAGTTACGGTTATATCCAAGTTTGTCCGCATCGCTACGTAAAATTTTGACGCACATAGAGTGAATTGTACAAACCCACATATCGTCGATTTCGCCAACCATTTTTTCGAGCCTTTCTTTCATCTCGTTTGCGGCTTTATTGGTAAATGTTATTGCCAAAATATTGAACGGCGAAACGCCCATATCCTTTACGAGATGGGCTATACGGCTTGTTAATACTCTTGTTTTTCCACTGCCTGCGCCTGCAATTACAAGCACAGGGCCTTCGGTCTGTCTTACGGGAAGAATTTGTTCGTTGTTTAAGCTTTGCATAACGTCTTGCATAATAATACCTCATTTTATATTCTATCACTTATCCCTATTTTTTTCAAGCCATTTGACGTCTTTAAATAATGTATTATTTAATTTTATACCGATTAGCTTTTAACTGTGTTTACAGCGTTACTCTTCTTCATTGAAAAACCCCGCATTTTTGCGGGGCTTTTATGTTGAATATTTGCAATAATCGACTTATTGCCAGACTTATTACTTGCACAGCTCCTTAAACACTTCTCTGACGTAATACGTGTATTCCTCACTCTTAATACCTATTTGATAGAAATACGAATAAACTAATACCATGTAATATTTAACGTATTCTGTATTGTAGCTTGACAATGATGAATAACCGTTTAAAAACAGCTGAACCTCTTCACGCTCTACCAAAAAGCTTTGCCCGGGTCTGCGAATTATAGCCCACGCAATATCAAACTCCTTATTACCAAGTCCTGCAAGCTCAAAATCAAGTATAGCAGAAATATGCTTATTCTCCCATAGAACGTTTGCATAATGAAAATCGCCGTGACAGAAGCATTTGTTTTCAACTATCGGCTTATTTTCAACCAAATAATTATATACAAATACTAAGTCGTTTTCCTCAAAAAAGCTTTTGCTTGGAACGTGAAAAAACCTTCTGTCCTTTACACTATTAAAATCACCGCTAATCGAGTGTATTTTAGCAAGCGTCTGCCCGTATTCAAACAGATATTCAAGTGATGACTTATCCTCGTTGCTTTTAAGGATGGTTGAAAGCCTCTCGCCGCTTTTTGCAAGCAGGACGACGAAAGAGTTATTGCCAAAATTATAATCAATTACCTTTGGTGCCATCTCCAAATTGATTTGAGCTATAACTTGAACCTCATTTTCAAGATCTGCGCCAACTTGCCTTGCGACCTTTATATAAACCTCAACCTCTTCACCCTGATGAACCCCTACTGCGTGGAAAACGTCGTTTCCTGCATGCGGATATCCAAGCACTTTTATAAGCTTAAAATTTTTGTAAGGCAAACCAAACGGATCAACCGTTTCCCTCCATTTTTCAGGATGCTTCATAACTTCCTCTTAACTCATTTAATAACCAAAGTGCAAGAATATACGTTAGTATTTTCTTGCACTTTACATTGCTTATATTGTTTTATCGACTTATAGGCTGACTTTTATTCTTGAGCAGGAGCTTCTTCAGCTATTTCCTGGCTATCGGCATTTTCTACGATATTGCCCTCTTCGTCGCGAATAATGAGATTGCCGTCTTCATCAAACTCTTCCTCTTCTTCGTCTTCGTGAGGTGCAATTGCGATAGTAGCAATAGACGCACCGTTTAATTTCATAACTCTTACACCTTGAGTATCACGACCAATGAGTGAAATTTCGTTAACCTGAGTTCTTATAGCAACGCCTTGGTCAGATATCATCATAATATCTTGGTCTTCGTTTACAGGCTTAATACCAACTAAGAAACCTGTCTTTTCGTTAAATACGCCTGCTTTAATACCCTTACCGGCTCTTGACTGGAGTCTATATTCATCAATAGAACTACGTTTTCCATAACCGTTTGAAGAAATAGTAATTACCGTATCGGTTGGGCGAATTACTTGCATGTCGATTACGTAGTCGCCGTCATTTAAGTCGATTGACCTTACACCTTGAGTATCTCTACCCATCGCTCTTACGTCATGTTCGCTAAATCTAATACACTTACCCTCGTGCGAGCCGATTAAGATTTCGTTTTCGCCGTCGGTGAGTTGAACGGAAATAAGCTCGTCACCCGGAAGAAGGCTTATTGCAATTTTACCGCCCTTTCTTATAGAATTAAACTCCTTAAGAGCAGTTTTCTTGATAAGACCGAACTTGGTAGCCATCATAATATAACCTACGTCAACTGTTTCTACTTCAGCATTTTCGTTATTTTCAACGATTTCAACTTCTACGGTTTCAATTTCTTCATCAGTTTCAGGCTTTTCGTTTTCAATCTCTTTTCTAGGAATTACTGCAGTAATTCTTTCTTCTTTATCAACTTGAATAAGGTTTACGATTGCTCTACCTCTTGCAACTCTTTGAGCCTCGGGTACTTCATAGCCTTTTATTCTATAAACCTTACCGAACGAACTGAAGAACAACAAATCATCGTGAGTGGAGCAAACGAACATTGTTTCAACAAAGTCTTCGTCTTTAGTCTTGTGAGCCGTAAGACCTCTTCCGCCGCGGCGTTGAGATTTCCACTCTTTTACGGGAATTCTCTTGATGTAGCCTTGGTGAGTCATAGAAATTATGATATCCTCTCTTTCAATGAGGTCTGCCTCGTCAATGTTAGCATAATCCATTGAAATTTCAGTTTTTCTTGGAGTTGGGAATCTGTTTTTAACGTCCTCTAAATCATTTCTTACGATTGCTTTAACTCTTTCGGGCTTTTCTAAGATGTCCGTAAGGTCTGCAATAGTCGCCTCTAACTGACGAAGCTCCTCGTTGAGCTTGTCAACCTCCATAGAGGTAAGCCTTTGAAGACGCATTTCAAGTATTGCGTGCGCTTGCTTTTCGTCTAACAAAAAGCTTGAGCAAAGCTGATTTGTAGCATCTTCCCTATCTTTACTGCGCTTGATTATTGCAATTACCTCGTCGATTTTTGCAAGCGCTACGACTAAGCCTCTTACGATATGCTCTCTCTCTTTAGTCTTTGCAAGGTCGTATTTGGTTCTTCTTTCGATTACGTCCATCTGGTGCGCAACGTAATGGTCGAGAATTTCTTTGAGGTTTAAGACCTTTGGATCAGTGCCTACGAGTGCAAGTAAAATTATGCCGCCCGAGGTCTGAAGATTTGTTTGCTTGTATAAGGTATTTAAAACTACCTGAGCGTTTGCATCCTTTTTAACCTCGATAACCACTCTCATACCGTGTCTGTCAGACTCGTCGTTTACGTTTGAAATACCTTCAATCCTCTTATTTCTAACGTGCTCTGCAATGGTTTCGATAAGCTTTTGCTTGTTTACTTGATATGGAAGTTCAGTTACGATAATTCTCTCTCTCGTACCGTTGTTAAATTCTTCAATTTCGCATTTAGCTCTAAGTACGATATTACCTCTACCCGTTCTGTAAGCGTTTCTTATACCGCTTCTTCCCATTATTATACCGCCTGTCGGGAAATCGGGCGCGGGGATAAACTTTAAAAGCTCGTCTACCGTAATTTCGGGATTATCCAAAACTGCTATAGCACCGTCTATTACCTCGCCTAAGTTGTGAGGTGGAATATTCGTTGCCATACCAACCGCAATACCGTCCGCTCCGTTTACCAAAAGGTTTGGATATCTTGCAGGAAGAACGACGGGTTGCATTCTCGTATCGTCGAAGTTAGGATAAAAATCTACCGTTTCCTTGTCGATTTCTCTGAGCATTTCAAGAGCCATTTTGCTCATTCTTGCCTCGGTATATCTGTACGCTGCAGCGGGGTCGCCGTCTACAGAGCCAAAGTTACCGTGACCGTCAACAAGTGGCATGTTTATTGAGAAATCCTGTGCTAAACGAACGAGAGCATCGTAAACCGAGCTGTCGCCGTGTGGGTGATATTTACCGAGAACGTCACCGACGATGGTAGCACACTTTTTGTATGCTTTATCCGGGGTTAAGCCAAGCTCGTTCATAGAATAAAGTATTCTTCTGTGAACGGGCTTTAAGCCGTCTCTTACGTCGGGGATTGCTCTTGAACGGTTTACGCACATTGCGTAGTCTATAAAGCTTTGCTTTAACTCCTTTTCAACCTCGATATTGATAACCTTGGTCATTTCGAGAGTCTTTTTAAACTCAGCGGTAAGCGCTTGATCAAATTCTTTCTTTGCCATCTGTCCTTTCTCCCTTAAGTATCAAGCTCGCGATTTGCAAATTTCGCGTTTTCTTCGATAAATTTTCTACGGAGCTCGGGCTCTTCACCCATGAGCAAGGTAAACTGCTCGTCCGCCGCTACGGCATCCTCTATGGTAACCTTTCTGAGAGTTCTCGTAGCCGGATTCATCGTCGTATCCCAAAGTTGCTGCTTGTCCATCTCACCAAGACCCTTATAACGCTGTATGTCACATCTTGGGTTTTCTGCACAGAACGCCTCTTTATCGGCATCGTTGTAGAAATAATAATCCTGCTTGTTTTTAGTAGCCTTGTAAAGAGGAGGCTGAGCGATATATACGTGGCCTTGCTCTACCAAAGGCCTCATATATCTGAAGAAAAAGGTTAAAAGAAGTATTCTTATATGCGAGCCGTCTACGTCCGCATCGGTCATACAAATAACTCTGTCGTAACGAATCTTGGTAACGTCGAATTCCTCAAGCATGCCACCGCCAAACGCAGTTATCATGGCCTTGATTTCTTCGTTTTCCAAAACTCTGTGAAGTCTTGTCTTTTCAACGTTTAATATCTTACCTCTTAAAGGAAGTATCGCTTGGAAACGCCTGTCTCTGCCTTGCTTTGCAGTACCGCCTGCAGAGTCACCCTCTACGAGGTAAATTTCGCAAAGCTCGGGGTTTTTTTCCGAGCAGTCGGCAAGCTTACCGGGTAAAGCCATAGACTCAAAAGCCGTCTTTCTCGTTGCTTCACGCGCCTTTCTCGCCGCCTCACGGGCTCTCTTTGCCATAAGACACTTATTGAGCACCTCTTTGGTAAACGCAGGGTTTTCCTCGATATAAGTACCAAAGCCCTCGTTCATAGCCTTTTGAACGTAGCCTCTCATGTCGCTATTGCCGAGCTTAGTCTTTGTTTGTCCCTCAAACTGAGGCTCCGGAAGCTTAACTGAAATTACCGCCGTAAGACCCTCTCTTACGTCTTCACCCGTAAGCTTGTCGTCGTCTTTGATAATGTTAAGCTTTTTACCCGCATCGTTTATAAGCTTTGAAAGGGCAAATTTAAATCCGTCGATATGCGTTCCGCCCTCTTTGGTATTTACGTTGTTTGCAAAGGCAATTATATTTTCGTTATAGCCGTCGTTGTACTGCATTGCAATTTCCACCGAAGCAGCGTCGAACTTTTGCTCAAAATATAACACCTCGCTGATAGGATTTTTATTTTTGTTGAGATATTCTACGTATTCGATAATACCGCCGTTATATAAAAGCTCCTCTTTGTTTTCCTGACCCTGACGCTTATCCTCAATAACAACTCTAAGCCCCTTATTTAAGAAAGCGAAATCTCGAAGAGAGCTTCTTATGGTTTCATAGCTGAAAACGGTGGTTTCAAAAATCTCGTAGTCCGGCTTGAAGGTAATTCTCGTACCCGATTTGTCGCAGTCACCCATTACGGTAAGCGGAGCTCTCGGAACACCTCTGTCATACTCTTGACGGTAGTGCTTGCCGTTTTGGAATACGTCAACCGAAGCCTCCTCTGAAAGAGCGTTTACAGCCTTTAAGCCTACGCCGTGAAGACCTGACGAAACCATATAACCGCCACCGCCGAACTTACCGCCCGCGTTAGGCTTGGTCATAACTACTTCAACGGTAGACACACCCTCTTTTTCGTGTATACCCGTCGGTATACCTCTTCCGTTGTCCATTACAGAACACGAGCCGTCTTCGTTAATCGTAACGGTAATAGTGTCACAATAGCCGGCAAGTGCCTCGTCAACCGAGTTGTCAACTATTTCTTTTACGAGGTGGTGAAGCCCTCTTGCGTCGGTAGATGCGATATACATACCGGGTCTTTTTCTTATATGCTCAAGACCCTCGAGAACCTGTATCTGATCCGCGCCGTAATTACCTGAAACCTTGTTATCGATATCCATTGCTCTCTCCTTACTTATAATAAGTTTTATATTAATATAATAGATACACTTATTATAACTTAATATTTAAAATAAGTAAAGCGTTTTATGAAAAAAAATTACCGACGAAATTAAATTTTTCGTCGGTTTTAAAAATTATATAATTTTTAAATTAAATAGCTTAAATCCTATGCCGTTTACAGCCTTTTTATCAGCTTTAAGTTATATAACGCATCGCCCTTGCAAAGCTTTTCTTCTCTGCAGAGCTTTATTGCAGTAGGCGTTGCAACCTTAACGTAATTTTCATCTCCGCGATACCTTGCAAAGGCAATCATACCTCTAAACACAGTCAGATTATCCGTTGAGCCGTTAAAAGAAAGTATCGACGAGTATTCTTCAATCTTTTGCCCATCGTTTTTTAAAACGTACCAATATAAAAGCTCACAGCAAATTTCGTCGTCGCTGTGATTTTGACCGTCCAAAACACTCGCCAAGGCTTCGGCAGATTCTTCATCTTCAGTCTCTACAGCCCTTCTGAACGAATATAAGGTAAGAAACGTTTTTAACTCCTCAGACACGCTTTTGCCGACACTGAAATACCCTTTGGGTATTTCTTGGTAGGTTTTACCGTCAAAAAGACACTTTTGAATAGCGTATAAATTGTCTACTGCCTGCCTTTCCTCTTCATTTTCTTTAAGGCGTTTTATCTGCGCTCCGTCGCTTAGCGGATGAAACCAAGGAATGGCATTTATTATATAAGCGTAAACCGCGTAGGGCGAAAAAGCAAGCGATATAACAAAATACGGACTTGCCGTTTTCCCAAATACACCGAGCAATGCTAAAATTAAGCAGACGTTTAGAATAAAAGCAATCAGCAAATTACCTATAAGTCCGCCTCTTAACGACTTTTCAAGATTTTTACTGTATCTACCCTCTGCCTTAGGATAAAACCTCATCTCTCCCAAATGCTTGTTAAAAAGTGAGATTTTAAACTTTTTTCTACCGTATTTATCAACGGTAAAGCACGAAAATTTAAAATAATAAACCTCAAACCCACTGTTTTTTGTTGCAATATAATGCCCGAATTCATGAAACAGCGCAGTCAATTGAACTGTGAGAAAAACAGAAGCGACCAATATAAAGTAGTAAATTGGCTTTACACCGCTTAAATATGCTACAGCCCCACACGTTGCGCCGACAACTGCCAGCAAAACAAAGCTCAGCAGCAGCTGGGGGGTCAGTTTTTTAGTTTTCATAAGATTCTCCGTAAACCTTTTTCTTAACGTACCCGAGCAAATTATCACCCTCGCTTACCACGATTTTAGGTATGCCGTACCTCTCGAGAATTTTCTTCAAAAGATATACTCCACCCACGATTATCTCTGCTCTTTTGGGGTTTATGTGTAATTTTTCAATCCTGTCTGAAACGCTGCAGGATTTTAATTTTAAATATATTTCATTGACCCTATCTACAGTCAATGCTCTTCCGTCAACGGCGTTTTCATCGTATTTTCAAGACCGCTATCTATAAAGCCCAACGTTGTTGCCGTTCCGCCAATTGCATAATAATCGACATATTGGGGCACTTCTCCGTATTCGACAAGCCTTTTTTCTATCATTTCGTCCAGCTTTTGCTCATCTTCTCCGCAACTGTCGTAAAGCCGTACCGCTCCAAGCGGCAAAGAATGCGAATACACCCTTTTACCGCCCTTTGCAACGACGATTTCAGCGCTTGCACCACCAATATCGATAATTCCTCCGTCACCGCCGTTTAAAGCCCCTAAAAGCCCCAATTCACCCTCGATGTCACCGCTTACCACGTCGACGTCAAGCCCAACCGAGTCCCTTACCGCCCTTTTAAAATCCTCTCCGTTTTTTGCACTTCTGACGGCCTCGGTTGCAAACGGAAGAATTTCTTCGGCTCCGTTTAATATCAAATGCCCGACCAAGGATTTAATTGCGCTTACGGTTCTATCCTGCGCCTCCGCGCTGATAACGCCGGTTTTTGAAAGCCCCTCTCCAAGACGTGTTGTAATTATTCTTTTATATAAAATTTTTCCGTCCGAGTATAAAATCGCGCGGACGGAATTAGACCCGATGTCTAAGACACCGTATTTTTTATTTGTCATCATCTTTATCTTTTTTGTAAACGTAATCGAGCTGACGTGCGCGCTCTTCAATCTTCCATTCCTGTTGCCAGAGTTCAACGTCGTCCTTAGCATTGGCAATTTCTTGCTCAAGCCTTGCTTTTTCTGCAACGAGGGCGTTTTTCTGCTTTGTTTTTACACCGATGGCGATGAGCTGATATGCCAAAACGACGATTAAAACGAACAGCATTATCACCGATATTGCCGTACCTGCTGCTATTAACCTCTGTTTTTTTTCTTCCGTCACGGTTTTTCCTCCGAATAAAACTTATAGTTTTATTATACACTACCGAATAAACTTTTGCAAGCGTTTTGTGAAAACTTTTATACACCAAGTAAAAGCCTAAAACAATGCCAAAAAACATATAGAGCCTAAAGCTTGGAAAGCAAAATCTCAAGCTTAAATCAAGATAAAGCATAAAAGGCACTAAAAAGAAGGCAAAATCAACGACTTGCCTTATAATTTTGTTTTTTATGAAGGCTTTAAAAAAGCATATAGGCTCATAAAGCAATGCAGTTAACACGCCCATAAAAGCCGACTGCAAAAAATAGAAAAACTGATTTGACGAAACGAACATCAGCCGAATAATTTTTTAAATTTTTGCCTTGTTGAAGAGCTGTATTTAACCGAGGAAACCTCGCCTACAACCCTGAGCTCTCCCGTCTGCTTATTAAAGCCGTTTATCCTTAATTTATCACCAAAAATATACACCTTTTCGCCTGAAAAAACGCTTATTTTCATCTCTTTTTCGTTAAACGAAAGCACCTCCTCGGTTGCCGTCGACACAAAGCCCTGTCCGTGCTCTATTAAAATTGTATGCTTTTTATTTTGTTCCATAAAAAAACGCTCCGCTATAAACTATGCGAAGCGTTAATTTTTTATTACACTTACAATTTTTGGTCACCCTCTTTTATCCAACCGATTTTTCTGAAAATTTCAGACAAGGTAAAGCATATTACTGCGGGGAGAACAAACATCAGCAAAACAATACCAAGCACCGTAACCCACGGCTGTAAGGTCGCACTCGCGTCTATAACGCCAAAAACACCAACCAAGCCACTCGTACCCATACCTCCGCCCGTTGCCGTGCATTTAAGCTTAAATAAGCAGGTTGATACAGGACCTAAGATTGCGCTTGCAATAATTTCTGGCAACATAATTATTGGCTTTTTCATAATGTTAGGAATCTGCAACATACTAGTTCCCACACCTTGAGAAACAAGCCCCGAAACTCCGTTTTCTCTAAACGATGCAACGGCAAAGCCTATCATATGGCAAGAACAACCCACTACTGCCGCACCGCCGGCAAGAAGCATTGCATCGCTCGTAACACCGCTTGCAATCGATATCCATATTGCCGCAGACGAGGTTGGCATTGTAAGCAACACCCCCATTACTACGGAAATAATAATCCCCATAAAAAACGGAGCAATATCGGTTGCCTTTTCAATTAAAATACCAAGCTCCTTGATAAGCCAGATAAAAGGATATGCAAGGTACATACCCACAAAAACCAGCAAAAGTGTACCGAGAGGAACTATTAAAATATCCAATTTGGTTTTGCCCGCGTACAAGGAAACTATTTCTATAGCGAGCAAGGAAACGACGTACGCGCCAATCGGATTGCCGGGAAGCCCAAAACCAACGCTTGACACGTTACCCAGGATAAGCTTGTCGGCAAACGCACCCGCAAAGCCTGCAACCGCTGCAGAAAACATG
Organism: Clostridia bacterium; assembly: GCA_017504655.1. Taxonomy (GTDB): domain Bacteria; phylum Bacillota; class Clostridia; order Christensenellales; family Borkfalkiaceae; genus UBA10281. The sequence continues at coordinate 10,387 of JAFVQT010000045.1, forward strand.
GTAAGCTTGTTCGCTCCGAGAGCGTGCGCAATACCGACGCCTATCCCTGCGCCCATAAGCATCTTTGCCATTGCAGCTATTGAAACCAATGTTTGTCCGATAAATCCGAGAGCGTGCGCAATACCGACGCATATCTCTGCGCCCATATGCGTCTTTGCCTTTGCAGCTATTGAAACCAATGATTGTCCGATAAAATTATTACCTATCCATTTGCCTATCTGTTCTAAAATAGTGCCTGCGATAAGCGTACAGAAAAGACCCTGTGCCATACCGGAGAAGGCATCGATAAACCAGCGCTTACTCAAACTTTTTGCAACGGTTTTAAAAGAACGTTTTTCTTCAGTCATTTTTTATATTCTCCGAAATAAAAATTAGCTTATTATCAACTAGGTCACAAGACGTTAGATAATATTCTATACCGTTTTTGACCACTTTTAAATCTGCCCTGCTGTCTTTACCGTGCAGATGCCCGTATATTACCTTTTTAACGCCAAAGCTTTCAAAAAGCTCTGTAAAAAGAGAATTCTCCCTCTTTACGTTAAACGGCGGATAGTGTATAAGACAGTAAATTTCATCATTTTCATCTTTGATTTTTTCTGCGCTTTTAAGTGCGAGGCGGAGCCTTTCAACCTCACGCAGATAAATCTTTCTGTCCTGCTCCTTAAAATCGGGAGAGCCCTCCACACACCAGGCTCTTGAACCGCAAATTATAACGTTTCCAAGCTTGATGCTATCGTTTTGAAGAGCAAAGAAGCCCTCGGGCAGGCTTGCCCTCACCCTTGAAATACTCTTCCACCAATAATCGTGGTTACCCCTTACAAAAACCTTTTTACCCTTGAGAGGAATAAGCGTGTTGATATCGTTTACAGCCTCAGTCAAATCCATAGCCCAGCTGATATCACCACCTATTAAAACGACGTCGTCATCAGTTACCTTTTCTTGCCAATCAGCATGAATTTTAGCAAGATAGTCAACCCATTTTGCGCCAAAGATATCCATTGGCTTTGAGTTGCCCGTGCTCATATGCAAATCGCTGATAGCAAAAATCTTCATTACGTCACCTTAAAAGTTTTTTTTATTTTATCACATATTTTATGCTTTTTCAAGTGTTTTTACTATTAATAGTAAAAAACCGTAAATTTTTGATACACCTTAAAATTTATCGTTTTTGCGTATTTTCTTGCATAAAAATAGCCAAAAATCAACCTATAGGCTAACTTTTGGCTGTTTTTATATGTAATATTTAGCCGTTACCCGGATATATCGGCAAATCGAAAAAGCCCGAGCAAACGTCCTGTGCGTATTCCTGACACTGAGGAATAAGCGGATATCCGTAAGACGGAACTAAAAGCTCAACCGTCATAATAACCTTCATTATTATTGTGACACATCCCGAAACTGTAAACGAGGGCACATCGCCGTCCACGTAAACGCCGTCGGGTGCAACGACAGATACTACTGCAACAACGTCAAACGGTATTATAGACGGCTCCGGCACGTACATAATAATATCCTGGTTAAACGTCATCGTTGACGTAGCACTGCCGGCAACGCCGTTTGCATCGGTGTATAATACCTCTACGGGCACGGTGACTGTTGCTTGCACTCTTGCAAAGCATCTTCTATCCGGCAATCTGTCTACTTGAAGATTTGTTACTGTTCCAACTGAAGACGTGCTTTTTGCACTGACGAACGTAAGAGGAAGAGCAGGATTTGCAGGTGTGAAATTGGTCAGCGGTAAGCTGATACCGTCCACCTGCGTTTGTCTGATACACGCATCAAATACCTTTTGCGCTTGAATACAAACCTTTTCACACAGTCCGTTTACGGGATTACCGGTAATTCTGCCCGGCGCCCTTTCCGAAGGACCGTTTGTAAAGAAAGACATATTTTAAACCTCCTTATATTTCTCACTTCAATATATGCAAGAGGTAGGTTAAAATGTACGAAAACAATTTCAGAGAATAAAAAAAGACTTTATTTGCAGATTTTTATCGCAATAAAGTCTTATTTTGGTTAAAATTTTAAATTTTTTAACAGTATTTGGTTGCTTAAAGCAACAAAATCCTCGGTAGTGAGAGTTTCACCTCTTACCATAACGTCACCCTTAACTGCTGTTACGATATCCTCAGCAGTGCTTCTGTCAACCTTAAAGGACATCATCAGGTTGTTTACGAGGGTTTTTCTTCTGCTCAAAAAGGCGCATCGTACTCCCGCCCTGTAAGCCTTTAAATCCTCTATTAGATGTTTGTTTTTGTTAAGTGCAATCTTCACCACGGCAGAGTCTACGTTAGGCGCAGGATAAAACATTCGCCTGTCTATTCTCATTATCTTTTCCGCATCGCCTACCGCGTCGACAGACGCCGTAATTGCGCCGTATTCGCTACTGCCTGCCTTTGCGCAAAGCCTGTCGGCAACCTCCTCCTGCACTGTTACGGTTATACCGTCTACCATATCGCTTTCCTCAATAAACTTCATGAGTATAGGGGTCGTGATATAGTAAGGAAGATTTGCGACGACGGAAAATCTGCCGCCGACAATTTGCTCAATTTCTTCGGTAGGCATTTTCATTACGTCTTTGAAAATTATTTCAACGTTTTCAAGTCCGGAAAGCGTCTCGCTTAAAACAGGCTGCAGATTACGGTCAATTTCAAAGCCTATAACCCTTTTTGCCTTTTCCGCAATAGCCCTCGTTAAAGTTCCACCGCCAACACCTATTTCTATAACGGTATCCTCACTTGTAATACCCGCCCTGTCAACTATAGAGCGCAAAAGATTTGTATCCGTCAAAAAGTTTTGACCGTAACGCTTGTTAAAATGAAATCCGTTTTTTATAAGTACGTCTTTAAGTTGCATCAGAATCCTCTATCATCTTTCTAACTCTTAAGGGAACGCCAACCTCTTTTGCAAGCCTTTTGCATTTTGCAACCTTTTTTTCGCCAATGCAGTCTACAACGGAAAAATTAACGTCTATACCCAAATTTTTACACTTAACGGCAAAATCAATGAGAGCCGAAAAAGCGTTTTCACCAAAAACGGGACGGCAAACATCAAAATACTCATTTTCATCGGGAGCATTTAAGCTTACGTTTACCCTATCTATTACACCTTGCAATCTGACGGTTATATCCTCGCCGTTTATCAAATTGCCGTGCCCATTTGTATTTAACCTTGTTTTATAGCCTTTTTCCTTTAAGATTCGGGCTATTTCAACCATTTCCTTAACCCTGAACGTAGGCTCACCGAAACCGCAAAAAACTACCTCGTTGTACTCTTTGTGCTTTATTGATTTTAACACCTGCTCGACAGTCGGCTCTGCGCTAAGCCAAAGCTTATGCCCGTAATAGGACTCCTTGCCGTTTCTTACGCAAAACTTACAGTCGTTTGAACAGCGATTTGTTAAATTTACGTATAAATTGCCGTCTAACTCATAAACATAAGTATCTTTCATATACCAAATAATCTCCTAGTATTTTCCCTAATTAAAGCTTCAGCCTCTTCAACGTCTTTATTTAAAACCTCAGCCATTTTTTTAGTCACATACACAACCTTTGAGGAGTCGTTTATCTGACCTCTGAAGGGATGAGGAGTAAGATAAGGACAGTCTGTTTCCGTCAGCAATCTTTCGGGAGAAATCGCCTTTATAACGTCATCTTTTTTTGCGTTTTTAAAGGTAATAACTCCGCCAAAGGAAAAATAACCGCCCAAGCCCTCGTATAGCCTTGCCATCTCCGCGCTTTCGCTATAGCAATGCATTAAAAAGCCCTTATTTATAAGACTCTTTCTATCCTTTAAAAAGGCGTACGTCTTTGCGCTTGCATCTCTTGAATGCACTACAAACGGAAGCCCCAAATGATCGGCTAATTCCATCTGCTTTTCAAAGGCGAAAATCTGCTCTTCTTCGGTGGATTTATTCCAATAAAAATCAAAGCCAATCTCACCCAATGCAACGCACTTTTTATCCTTTAAAATGGCGGTTAAACGCTCTATAGCGCGACTATCTAAAGTTTTCGCCTCGTCGGGATGAACGCCTGCCGAAAAGTACATCGAATCAAATTTTTGACTTTGCTCCATTACCCTTTCTGAGGACGGGACGTCATAGCCGGAGTTTATAACGATGCCAACACCAGCCTCCTCGTAAGCCCTTACGAGAGAATCTATCCCACCGCCGTATTTACTGTCGCAAAGATGAGCATGTACGTCTACAAACATATTATCTGACCGTTGCTCCATCGGGAAGAGTTGGGTCTTCAGGTGATACTACCTTTACTCTGCCGTCTGCCTCAGCGCATAAAATCATACCTTGGCTTTCTACACCGCAAAGCTTAGCCGGCTTTAAGTTGTAAACGAGTACAACCTTTTTACCAACCATTTCTTCGGGAGTATAATAGTCGGCTATACCGCTTGCAACAGTTCTCGTTTCGTCGCCAACCTTTAAAGAGAGCTTTAAAAGCTTTTTAGACTTTTCAACCTTTTCGCATGCAGTTACAAGCGCAGTTTTAAATTGAATTTTAGCAAAATCGTCAATAGTTATTTCAGGTAATTTCTCCACCTTTTTCTCCTCTTTTACCGTGTATTTTGCAGCTATTTCCTCTGCCTTTTTCTCAACCTCTGCAATGTCCAATCTTGCAAAGATAACCTTTGGGTCCTCGGTAACCTTATTTCCGTCGGGATATAAACCGAATTTATCCAAATCACCAAATTCTCTTATTTGAGTATTAAGCTCACTTAAAACCTCTTCGCTTGTTCTTGGCATAAACGGCTCTAAAAGGCTTGCGCAAATAACGATGACCTCGGTGAGGTTATACATAACCTCTTTAAGCCTTGGCATTGTAGCCTTGTCCTTTGCAAGCACCCAGGGCGCAGTTTCGTCTATATACTTGTTTGCTCTTCTGAGCAAGGTGAACACGTTTGCAATTGCATCTGAAATTCTGCAATCGTCCATATCCTTAGCAACCTTTGCATAAACCGATGTTGCCATAGACTTAAGCTCGTCGTCAAGAGGCTCGGTTACACCGCTTCTTTCAACCGTTCCGCCAAAATACTTGTTGGTCATAGAAATAGTTCTCTTTACAAGATTTCCGTATACGTTTGCAAGCTCAGCGTTAATTTTTTCGGTCATTAAGCCCCAAGAAACCAGACCGTCGTTATCAAACGGCATACCGTCTAAAACGTAATATCTGACTGCATCTACGCCAAATACCGACGTTAAATCGTCTGCGTATAAAACGTTGCCCTTAGATTTAGACATCTTTCCATCCTCTTGCAAAAGCCATGGGTGACCGAAAACCTGCTTGGGAAGAGGCTCGCCCATCGCCATGAGGAAAATCGGCCAATAAATTGTGTGGAATCTTATAATATCCTTACCTATTACGTGACAGTTTGCAGGCCAATATTTTTTATAAAGGTCACCGTGATTACCGTCAACGTCAAAGCCAATGCCCGTAATATAGTTAGTAAGAGCATCAAGCCACACGTAAACAACGTGACGGTCGTCAAAATCAACGGGAATACCCCATTTGAAAGACGTTCTCGACACGCATAAATCCTGAAGACCGGGAAGGAGGAAATTGTTCATCATTTCGTTTCTTCTTGATACGGGAACGATAAAGTCGGGATTCGCGTTGATGTGGTCGATAAGCCTTTGAGCGTACTTGCTCATCTTGAAGAAATACGCCTCCTCGTGAGCCTTTTTAACCTCTCTGCCACAGTCAGGGCACTTGCCATCCACAAGCTGACTCTCCGTCCAAAAGGATTCGCACGGAGTACAGTACCAGCCCTCGTAAGAGCCCTTGTAAATATCCCCTTGCTCGTAGAATTTTTTAAATATTTTCTGAACCTGCTTTTCGTGGTCAGCGTCAGTCGTACGAATAAATTTATCGTAAGAAACGTCCATCGTCCTCCAGATTTCCTTGATAACGTCAGACACCTCGTCTACGTACTGCTTTGGGGTTTTACCCGCAAGCTTTGCTTTTTCCTCTATCTTTTGACCGTGCTCATCAGTACCCGTTTGAAAAAACACGTCGTAGCCCTGTCTTCTTTTAAATCTTGCCATAGCGTCTGCCAAAATAGCCTCGTAGGTGTTACCGATATGAGGCTTTGAAGAGGTATATGCAATTGCAGTAGTAATATAATATTTTTCCTTCATAATCTCCTCCCTGAGAGTAAGAATGTAAAATTTATTGTATTTATTATACAATAAAACTAAAAAAAAGTAAAACATAAATAAGCCGTTTTATGCATAAGTTGAAATATGAACGTAATTTTTAGCTTAATTTTTATATTTTCTGCAATTGCAATATCCATTCATAGCCCCGACGCCCTTTTAAAATCCTTGACAGACGGCGCAAGCAAAAGCGTAAATTTATGTTTAAGCCTCGTTGCTGTGTATACGGTATGGTCGGGAATTTTGCAAATTGCAGAGGTTTCCGGCTTGCTGAATAAGATTTCTAAGCTACTGAAGCCTATTATAAATAGGCTTTTTAAAAATGCAGACCAAAAAACCAAAGAAAACATAAGCGTTAACGTGAGCGCAAACCTTTTGGGAATGGGAAGTATTGCTACCCCTCCCGGCATAGAAGCAACTACTGCGATGACCGAAAATGGCGATCACGACGGAGCCTGCCTTTTGTTTATTTTAGCCTCGACAAGCCTGCAAATATTACCCACTACTATAGTTTCTATAAGGCAATCGTTTAACAGCGTTAGCCCATTTGACATCTTTTTACCCTCGCTGATATCAACGGCAATATCAACTTCGGTAGGAATATTGCTGTATTTTGTGACTAAAAGGAGTAAAAAATGAGATATCTGTCATTTATATTGCCGACTTGCATACTTTCCGTCTGCATATACGCAGGCTTTAAAAGGGTGAAGCTGTACGACGAATTTGTAAAGGGCGCAAAAAACGGAATTGATACGGTGCTTTCAATTTTGCCCTACCTTATCGTCGTTTTTATTATGACCGAGCTGTTTACCGTAAGCGGTCTTTCGGACAAGCTCATAAAGCTTTTAAGTCCTGTTTTCAAGTTCTTGGGAATACCTCGGGAAATAACCCCTTTAGTTATTTTAAAGCCCTTTTCGGGTAGCGGTAGCCTTGCGCTTTTAACGGAAATTTTTACTGAAAACGGTGTGGACAGCTACGTTTCAAGGTGTGCTTGCGCCGTTTACGGCTCTTCTGAAACTGTATTTTACGTATCTGCCGTATATTTTTCAAAATCAAAAGAAAAAAGGCTGACGCGACCTATTCTGATATGTCTTGCATCAACCTTATTTTCAACTGTTATAGCTTGTTTTTTATGTAAATTTTTATAATGCCTTAGTTTGTTTTTGCTCCTTTTCACTATCGCCGTGTCTTACAAACAGCATAGTAACAAGAGCAAGAGCGGAAAATACCGTTGCATAGTAGAAAAGCGGTCTCATATTACCCACCAAATCCATTATAAGACCGGACAAAATGGGCGTTAAAATCTGTGCCGACATGCTTGCAGTATAGTAATATCCCGTATATTTGCCAACGTTAGAACCGCTTGCAAGCTCAACTACCATTGGGAATGAGTTTACGTTTATTGTTGCCCAACCAAGACCTGCTAAGATAAACAGAGCGTTCACGATAACCGTAGGGGAATTTGCATTCATAAAGGTTGCGCCGGCAAACGCTGCTGTAAGCATTATTACGCCTGCCAAAATACTCTTTTTCCTGCCAATCCTTTTTGCGAGCATGCCCACGGGCACGTAAGCAACTATAGCAGCCGCTTGAGCTAAAAGTAAGGTGGTATTATAATCCTTATGCAAAACGTTGGTTGCATAAAGCGAATATTTTGAGGTCACTGCATTATAAGCTATGTACCAAAGCGCAACTGATGCAAGCACTAAGATAAGACTTGTAAGCTCAGACTTAGTAAGCCTTCTGTCACCCGATTTCTCCTCATCGTCATCCTTGTGGATAATCAGCTTGGATTGCTCTTCCATTTCTGCCGCCCAAGTCTTTTCCTTTACCGTGAAGATAAAAATCAAAAGCCCCACGACCATTAAAAGACAAACTGCACCCACAAATCCGGTGTAGCTCATTCGCTGATTGTATGCCTTGCCCGTACCGAATACTATGCCTAAGACAAGCACGAGCATTCCTCCTGCCGTACCCAGGAGATTTATTATTGCATTTGCCTGAGAACGCAAAGGCTTTACCGTGACGTCCGGCATAAGCGCAACCGCAGGCGAGCGGAAAAGCGCCATTGCGAGCAATGTAACCAATAAAAGCGCGATAAAAAGCACGAGCGCAGTTGGATTTTCTACCGTTTTGCGCAATGCGTAACTGCTTATTGCGGGTGTTACGAGGTTTGTATGAGCGTTGCGGGTATTCACCTTTGCAAGTTTGCTTCCGTCACTGTCGCATATATACTCACCGTCGCTTGTAACTGTAACAGTCGTATACACGCCGTTTACGTATGCGTATACCGTTTCAGGAGAGGTGTGGTCATTTAAATATTGCTCGTTAATCGACTTATACCACGACTTAACCTCTATTTTCTCTGCCTCGTTAAGATCATCCCAGCCCTTGTTTTTAACAACGTGGGAAGCATAATTTTTGACAGTATACTTTTCGGGCACACCTGTTTTTGTAAACGAGCTGTACTCTGCGTTTACTATCTCGTAGTTATCTTCAAAAAGCTGTTCGTAAAAGGTCGCCCCCTCTTTTGCCTGCATTCTTGCAAGCTGAGCGTTGTCTGCAAAGGTAAGCCCGAAAAAGGCTATCACCGCTACTACAGTACCGACTACTATGTAAGGCGTTCTCCTTCCGAATTTGCTTTTGGATTTATCTGAAAGCGCGCCGAACAGAGGTAATAAAAATACTGCGATTACGTTATCTATCGACATTATTACGCCTGACAGAGATTGGCTTAATCCAAACTTGTTGACGAGCATCATAGGCACGATGCTGTCATATGCCTGCCAAAATGCGCATATCAGAAAAAACGCAAACCCTACGAGTATTGTTCTTTTGTAATTAAGTTTCATTTTCCCCTCTTAAAGCTTTAGGTTTTGCTTAAATATAAAAGTCTGTGACAGCTATCGCATTCGACGATATTTCCGTTTTTCAAGTTGCCGTAATCTGTAAGCGAGAGCTCTGTACCGCACCTGCAGTAGGCGTGCTTTGACATCTCTTTTGCCTCGTTTAAAACGGGGAATATCCTGTCGTTTCTCCTTTGCTTATATTTTTCCAGAATCTCCGCGTCAATGCCGGCCTCCAATTTTTTAAGACGAGCCTTAATCTTGTTCATCTCGTCCTCCTTAGATGCCTTGAGCTCGTTATATTTAGGGCCGTACTCACTGTATTGAGCCTTTGCCTTTTTGATATCCGATTTAAGCTGTGCGAACTCCTTTAAAACAGATTCTATCTCCTTTGAAAGACTGTCTACCGCGCTTGCTAAATTGGAAATCTCTTCATTAAGAGCCTGAGCCTTCTTCTTTACGTAAGAAAGCTGATTCTCGTCCATTTCGTCTATGCCCTCATACTCCTTTGCTTGCTCTTCAAGCTGAGATAAAAGCTTTACGGACGCATTGAACTTGCCTACCAAATCCTCTGCTCTTTGATCAAGCTTAGCAACACTCTCATTTGCACCTGTTAAAAAGCTTTTGGCTGAACTTGCCTTCTTTCTCTCTTCACTTTGCTTTAAAGATGTTTCTATATCTCTAAGCTCAGTATCTACGTTTTGGTACTCAAGTAAACTCTTTATCATATTACACTCCTTTCTTCAATTAAACGAACCTTTCGTCGTCGAAGAAAAATATTTTTTCTTTTAAACTCTTTTCAAAAAACTCAAAAAACTTCTTCATACCGTAATTTTCTGTTGAATAATGGGTGCAGGAAAGAACTAAAAGCCCTCTCTCTGTTGCCGTTAATAAAACGTGATGTGGAATATCTGCAGAAATTACCATTTGCGCTCCGTTTTTTAAAGCGAGCTCAATCTCCTTATATCCAAGCCCCGCACCGCAAAATGATGCAATTTTAGTAATTTTTTGACCTTCTGCACCGTAAAGCCATGCTTTTTCGGTGCAAAATTCCCTTTTATAGCGATCAAGAATATCCCCTGCCGTTGCATCTACACTTGCAATCCTACCGTAGCCAACGCCCTCGCCAAGCTCCGTCAACACCTCAACACATCTGCCGCCTAAGCCCTTAGAAAGATAATAATCAATACCCTCCCTTGCGCAATCCAAATTAAGATGCATGGAAATTACCGAGATTCCGCTCACAGCGCATCTTAAAATTGGGTCTTGCTCGTTTAAGCTTTTTATCGGTCTGTAAATTGCAGGATGATGCGTAACGATTATTCCGCATTCCTTTCCTATTGCATAGTCAACGCTTTCATGCGTTAAATCAAGGCAAAACAACACTCTTTTCGCATCTAAATCGCAATCGAGAATTATTCCGCTGTTATCGTAGCCGTCTTCTATAGCAACGAGCTTGTCGGAAAGCTCTATAGGCGCGTATTCACAAAGCCTTGCAAAAAGTTCCTTTGCGTTCATAAAATTATTTCCTCGTATTTTTTCTTGAGCTTTTCAAGCTTTTGTTTTTCATCCTCTCCGGCAATTTTTAAGGCTTCACTTATTATGGCGAGCTTTTTGGATATAACCTCTTTAAAAGCCTCGCCTTTTTCCTTTAAATTGTCTCTTCCGAACTCTATTTCGTCTGCTAAATAGCTTTCCTCACCCTTTTCACAGACGATAAGGTCATAATATTTTACGTCTTTAAACGTATAGTCCTTTATCATTTTATAGCCTAACTCGATTGCGGTTTTGCGTACTTTATCAGCATTTTTCATTGGCTGAAGTACTAATCTTTGGGGTAAAAAATCGGCGTTTTTCAATATGTCGCATATAAGCTCACCACCCATACCGGCAATTAACACCTGGTCTACCCTCGGTACGTTTTTAAGCCCGTCGGTAACGATTGCTTCAAAGCTTCCTGCGTGATTTTCCTTAAGCAGCTTCTCAGCCTTTTTTAAGCATACCGCGGAAACGTCGGTCACGTAGGCAAAATTGCACTTTTTCGCATCTAACATTGCCTCTGCCACATACCCGTGATCGCAACCCACGTCTGCAAACGTATCGCACCCTGAAAGGGCATTTACAATCGTATTAAGCCTTAAAGTAAGCTTATTCAATGAAATCCTTTAACCTCTTGCTTCTTGAAGGGTGACGAAGCTTTCTGAGTGCCTTTGCCTCGATTTGACGAATACGCTCTCTCGTAACATTAAACTCCTTACCAACCTCTTCCAAAGTTCTTGGTCTGCCGTCGTAAAGACCGTAGCGAAGTATTAAAACCTTTTCCTCTCTTGGAGTTAAGGTGTCTAAAACGTTTATAAGCTGTTCTTTGAGCATGTTGGTAGCAACCACGTCTGTAGGTGCGGCATTTTTATCGTCCTCGATAAAATCGCCTAAGTGACTGTCCTCTTCCTCACCGATAGGCGTTTCTAAAGAAACAGGGTCTTGTGCAATCTTCTGAATTTCAACTACCCTTGACTCGGGAATACCCATTTCTTTTGCTATTTCCTCGGGTGTCGGCTCTCTGCCAAGCTGTTGAAGAAGATTTCTCGATACTCTGGTTACCTTGTTAATGGTTTCTACCATATGAACGGGTATTCTTATCGTTCTCGCCTGATCAGCGATTGCCCTCGTGATTGCCTGACGAATCCACCACGTTGCATAGGTTGAAAACTTAAAGCCCTTTTGATAGTCAAACTTTTCAACAGCCTTCATAAGACCGAGATTTCCCTCTTGAATAAGGTCTAAAAATTGCATACCTCTGCCAACGTATCTTTTAGCAATTGATACGACTAAACGAAGGTTTGCCTCGGAAAGGCTCTTTCTTGCCTCCTCGCTACCGTCCATCATCTGTTTAGCAAGCTCTATCTCGTCGTCGGCAGAAAGAAGCGGAACCTTACCGATGTCCTTAAGGTACATCTTTACAGGGTCGTCCATGCTGATTTCCTTTAAAAGCTGCTCGTAAAGCTCCTTATCCTTTTCGTAGTCGTCGATAATTTTAATATTATTGGCTTCCATAGCCCTGTAAATTGCGTCAACCTGCTCTGCATCGGTGTCGTATTTCTCAATTTTATCGCAAAGAGCGTCTGAGCCGATTGAGCCTTTCTTTGAATATTCGTTTACAAGACTTTGAATGATTTGTTGTAATAAATCTTCAGCAATTGCCATAATTTTTCCTCCGTTATTTTGAAAGCTTTGCAGTTATTTCTGCAATCATTTTTACTATTTGTTTTCTTTTTTCAACGTCTGTTTCCTGCGAAAAGATAACGTTCAATTCCTTTAGGTCTGCAGTCAGACTGTCCTTTTTTATCCTTGCAAGACAGTCCTCAAAAAACCTTTCCTCCGACTTAAATCCGAAGATATTATCTCCCGATGCTAAAACGGCGTTATATTCAACAAGCTCCTCCTCACTGAAAAGCTTGGCAACCGTAGAGGGGAAAACCTCTTTTCCGTCCTCTCTGTACTCGGTAACTATATCGCAAATACGTATATGTACGGGGTCTTTAAAATTGATTGTGTAAGGATTAAAGGATTTTGAATAGCTCTTGTTAAACAGCATTGCGCAAAGCACAAACCTCTCTGCATTTTTAAGCCCGTCACTAACCTGAATCGGAGACTCTGCTTTTTTTGCAGGAGCAACATCTACCCCTTCTGACTTGTCCAAATCGCGTTTGAGCGATTCAAAGGTCGTGCCCGTGTCCTTGCCGAGCTTTCTTAACAAATCCTCCCTCTCGCTCTCTGACGAAACGGCAGATATCACCTTTAACGCCTCGGCTATATACTTCCTTTTGCTTTGCGTGTCTTTTAAATTATATTTGTTTTTAAGATTATAAATCTTAAAATCCACGAGTGGCATCGCTTCCTGCAAAAGCTCGGTATATTTTTCCGCACCGTATTTTTTGACAACATCGTCCGGGTCAAGCCCTTCGGGAAGACGGACGACCTTGACGTTTAAACCTTCCTTTTGGAAGATTTCAAGACCTCGTATAGTTGCCGATTGCCCTGCGCCGTCACCGTCGTAGCTGACGATCACAGTGTCCGCGTATCTCTTTACCGTACGCGCCTGCTCAACAGTAAGCGACGTGCCCATTGATGCAACTACGTTTTTAAAGCCCGCCTGATAGAGAGAAATGGTATCCATATACCCCTCTACCATAATAACCTCGGAGATTCCCTCGGTATGCTTTAATTTCTTAAGGTTATTGATATTGTATAAGGTTCTGTTTTTAACAAAAATTGACGTTTCTTGCGTGTTGTTATATTTGCCGAAATGAGGCTTTGGCTCTAAAAGTCTACCGCCAAAGGCTATTACATTGCCCAAATTATTTATAATCGGCACTATGAGTCTGCCCCACTGATCATCGTAGATATAACCGGTATCCTTACCGCTTTCATCTACCCTTTGCTTTTTCTTACAAACACCGCACTTAAGCATCTCTTCGTCGCGATAGCCCTTCGACCTTAAATGATTGACAAGCTCAAACCTATCGAGCGACGCTCCCATTCCGAAAGCAGTTACCGTCTTGCGGTCGAATCCTCTTTTCGCCAGATAATCGTTAAACTGCTGCGCCTCGGGACGCGCTAAATTTCTTACGTAAAAAAGAGCTGTATCCTTTAAAAGTGCCAAAAGCCTATCTCTGTCAGACCTTTCCTTTACTATTTCTTTATAATCTCTATCGTCATCGGGAAGCGCAAGCCCTGCCCATTCGGCAAGAAGCCTTACCGCCCCGAGATAATCGAGATTCTCCATAAGCATAATGAAAGTTATTACGTCGCCACCTCTACCGCAACCAAAGCACTTGAAAAATTGCCCCGGCTCGTTTACTGTAAACGAGGGAGTTTTTTCGGAATGCCCCGGAAGAGGACAACACGCCCAATGGTTGACGCTACCGCGTCTTTTTAGAACGCAGTATTTGCCAACGACGTCGACGATATTATTCTTTTGTTTTAGCTCGTCTAAAAACTTTTCGTCAAATGCCATTTGTTTTCTCTACTGAATATTTTTTACTGTTTGGGTTGATAAAGTAAAAAGTTTTTGGGTATAAATATCCCCTCGAATACGTAAACCGCATATTTGTCGGTCATACTCGATATATAATCGGAAACAACCGTATCTATATCGTAAGCATCAAGTAAACGCTTGTTAAAATCGGGAAGCCTGTCCTTATGCTCCTTGAAATAACTGTACATAGCCGTAAGCATTTCAGTCGCTCTGGTTTCCTCTTCCTTTGCTGCTAAATCCATATAAACTCTGTCGAATAAAAAGGCTCTCAGCTCCTTTGATGCTTTTTCAACCTCTTTATCCATTAAAACGTCGTTTTTACCCTTAGAATAGGAATAAATCGACGAAATCATAGTGTTTATACGCCCACTTGTGGTCGTACCTAAGGTTTCTATAACGCTTTTAGGCAAATCACTTTCTTTAAAAATACCTGCCCTTATCGCATCGTCTATATCGTGATTCATATAAGCGATTCTATCCGCAAGAGAAACGACCTTACCCTCTAAAGTATGTGGATTGCCGGATTTTCTATGTTCTAAAATACCGTCGCGCACCTCATAGGTTAAATTTAAGCCCGCACCGTCGTTTTCCAAGACCTCAACGACCCTTATGGACTGCTCGTTGTGAGCAAATCCGTTTGGGTTAAGCTTTTCTAAAACTCTCTCACCCGTATGGCCGAAAGGCGTATGCCCCAAATCGTGACCGAGAGCAATAGCCTCGCATAAATCCTCGTTTAAATCAAGACTTCTTGCAATAGATCTTGCAACCTGTGCAACGTCTAAGGTATGCGTAAGTCTTGTCATATAATGGTCCCCTTCGGGAGAAAAGAATACCTGCGTTTTGTTTTTTAGCCTTCTAAACGCTTTAGAGTAAAGAATTCTATCCCTGTCGCGCTGAAATTCAGTACGCATCGGACAAGGCTCTTCATACCTTGCTCTACCCTTCGTTTCGTCAGACTTGCAGGCATAAGGGGAAAAAAATTGTTTTTCTTTATTTAAGGTTATTTCTCTCATAAAACCACCTTTTTAAGTATAACTGAGCTTTTAAGCTATTACGTTTCCGCCGGAAACGTTGATAACCTCACCCGTTATAAATGTTCCCTCTTCACACAAAAAGACAACTGCCCTTGCAACCTCCTCGGCAAGACCTATCCTGCCTAAAGGAATTTCTTCTATCGCAAGTGCTTTGTCCTCTTTTGATAAGCATTCGTTCATCCTCGTGTCGATAAGACCCGGGGCAACGGCGTTTACTCTGATACCCGCGCTTGCGTATTCCTTTGCAAGCGATTTTGTAAACGCAAGTATCGCGCCCTTTGATGCAGAATACACGCTTTCGCATGATGCACCCACAAGACCCCACATGGAAGAAACGTTTACTATACTTCCCCCGTTGTTTAACATGTGTGGCAGGGCAAACTTTGTAGCGCCGAAAACACCCTTTACGTTAGCAGAAAAAACCTCGTCGAACTCTTCCTCCGAGGTATCTATCAAGGGCTTTATCTTTTGGGCTACGCCCGCGCAGTTTATCAAGGCGTTTAAACCGCCTGCTTTTTTTACAAATTCATCGATAGCCGTTTTAGCTTGCTCTAAATTCCTCAAATCAAAACCGAGAGCAACACCGTCAATCTCACTTGCTAAAGCCTCTGCCTTAGACGGGTTTGAATTGTAATGGACACCGACAAAATACCCACGGGATGCAAATTCTCTGCAAATTGCACAGCCTATTCCACCCGAACCGCCTGTTACCAATACACTTTTCATAATTTTATATGGGCAAAGCTATGCCCTTAATACAGCCTTTTGCAGTAAAAAATGCGTAAAAAGGCTTTTTTACGGGATAGCGGTAACTATCCTAAAAATAACAATAAGCGGCGTTAATATTAAAATTCGCGCCGCTTAGAATTTACTGATTATTTCTTAACTCTTTCCATATATTCGCCGGTTCTGGTGTCAACCCTTACGGTTTCACCCTCGTTTACGAACATAGGTACTTGAATTTCAACGCCTGTTTCGAGAACAGCTCTCTTGGTAGCGTTTGTTGCGGTGTTACCGGCAACGCCCGGCTCAGACTCGGTTACGAGAAGCTCAACGAAGTTTTCGCACTCAACGAGGAATGCCTTACCCTTGTAGAATTTAACTACAACGGGATCGTTTTCTCTAATCCACTTAAGAGCATCCTCCACTTGATCCTTCATTAAAGGCTCCATATTAAATTCTTCATCCATGAAGTAATATAATTCCTCGTCATTGTAAGAATAGGTCATTCTCTTAGTTTCGATAATAGCGTTTTCAAACTTTTCGTTAGGCTGGAAGGTTTGCTGTAAAACCTTGCCGTCAACTACATTTTTAAGCGTAGTTCTAACGAATGCTGCGCCCTTACCGGGTTTAACGTGAAGGAAATCGACAACTGTCCATACCTTACCTTCCCATTCAACGGTTACGCCTTTTCTTAAATCGCCTGCTTGTACCATAAATAATTTACTCCTTAATGTTTATCTTATTAATTTTTTTCTTGTAATTTTGCCGTCGTTTATTATTACGAGTGACTTGTCGTCCTTCATAAACGACGCGTACTTTCCGTCAGCCATATACGCGCTGTCTTCTATTCTTATACCGAACTTGCCGTCGAAATAAACTCCCGGCTCGTTGGAAAATACCATGTTGTTCTTAAGCTCTGCCTCGCCCTTTACCGAAAGGCTTGGAAATTCGTGTATGTTAACGCCTATTCCGTGACCTAACGAGTGAGTGAAATATTTGCCGTATCCAAGACTCTGTAAATGCTCTCTCGCAATAGCATCTGCCTCTTTACCCGTCATACCTGCAACTATACCCTCTGCGCATTTTACGTGAGCTGTAAGCGTTGCAAGATATGCTTTTAAAAACCTTTCGTCCGGCTCACCGTAAAAAAGCGTTCTGGTCATATCCGAGCAATAGCCCTTGTAGACACAACCGAAATCCATCAGCACGCATTGATTCCTTTTAAGCCTTGTATCGCCCGTTTCATGATGAGGAACGGCTGCGTTTTTGCCAAACGCAATTATCGTGTCAAATGACTTGCCCGATGCCCCAAACTTTTTAAATCTGTATTCAAGCTCGTTTGCAAGCTCTCTTTCGGTTATGCCCTCTTTAATTAAGGGGATTACGTCAAGCCAAGCCTTTTCAGCAATTTGACAAGCCTTTTTTATGTAGCTGAGCTCTTCCTCGGTTTTGATTGCCATAAGCTCGACAATCTCAGCCGAAATGTCAACAAACTCAAAGCCCGTGCTGTTTTTTAAATAGTCAAACATAGAAACGGTCGTATTGGTAAAATCTATACCCACCGTCTTTACGCCCAGCTCCTCTGCCTTTTTCTTTAAAGGCTCGAAGCCTGCGCCGAGAATAACCTCTATGCCCTTTGGCTCCAAAGCCTTTCTCGCAGCGAAAATATATCTGCTGTCAACGACAAAGGTAGTGCCCTTTGGCGTTAACATTACGTAGCCCGCAGTGCTATGAAAGCCAAGGAAATACTGCCTTTGCTTTTCATCTGTTATAAGTGCTAAATCGTATCCTTTAAAATTCATAATCTGCCTCATTATTACTTGATAAATAATATCATATTACGCGCACGCAAGTCAATTGATTTAAGCAAATTTTATCGCTTTATCGTTAAATTTCGTCAAAGTCCGCCGTTTTTTCAGCAAAGATTTGCTTATTTGCCGTTTTCCTCTGCTATTTTTTCGATTTTTTCCTTTTCTGAGCGGTGAATCTCCACCTGCTGTTTTTTATAGCTTTCACCGTAAAGCGCGTAGGTTGCCGCCGCCTTTGACAGAGTTTTTGCATTTATTCTTTCCAGCTCGTGCTTACAGTCCTCTATAGCCTTTGCAACTCTTGGCTTAAATATTACGTACCACATAAAAGTGCCTGCAGCACACACGCCGAACACACACGACCATACTATAAATTTCCAAAGCTCAAACTCGTGCTCCATACCTTGAGATAAAATAAATGCGAGCAAGACGATGGCGTAGGCTATTCCCATTATAACGGTAGTTATAATCAACGAAACACCCAAGCTCTTTTTTAAATCCTGCAGGCGGTTTATCCTTTTTGAATAATAATTTCTCTCACCGAGTGCAGCCTTTTTTCTTGCTTCTCTTGTTGTGACCTTTTTTACGTCCTTAAACTGATCTCTTATCATGTTTTACCTCTTTTGTAAAATCTTTTTTAAAAATTGACCCGTGTAGCTATGCTCTGCCTTGGCTACGTCTTCGGGCGAGCCTTCTGCAACGACGGTTCCGCCTCCGTCGCCACCTTCGGGTCCTAAGTCTACGATATAATCCGCAACCTTTATAACGTCTAAGTTATGCTCTATGACGACTACCGTGTTGCCTGCCTGGGTAAGCCTGTTTAAAATGCCTACCAGTTTTTCCACGTCGTAGCTGTGAAGACCGGTGGTCGGCTCGTCCAAAATATAGAGAGTTCTGCCCGTAGACCTTTTTGAAAGCTCAGTTGCAAGCTTGACTCTCTGAGCCTCGCCACCTGAAAGCGTCGTTGCGGGCTGACCGAGCTTTATATAGCCAAGACCTACGTCCTGCATAGTCTTAATTTTGTTGTAAATCCTTGGAATATTTTCAAAATATTCAACGCCCTCGTCGACGGTCATATCAAGCACGTCGGCAATACTTTTGCCCTTATACTTAACTTCTAAGGTTTCGTGGTTATACCTCTTTCCCTTACAAACCTCGCAAGGAACGAATACGTCGGGCAAAAAGTGCATTTCTATTTTTATTATGCCGTCGCCCTGGCATCTTTCACATCTTCCGCCTGCAACGTTAAACGAAAATCTGCCAGCCTTGTAGCCCCTTTCTTTAGCATCGTTAGATGAAGCAAAAATCTCCCTCACCGCAGTAAAAGCCCCCGTATAAGTCGCAGGATTGCTCCTCGGTGTTCTTCCTATCGGTGATTGGTCGATAGCTATTACGTTGTCAAAATAGTCCATTCCCTCTATTTTATCGCACGCGCCCATTCTTATTTTAGAGCCGTTTTTAACGTTGGAAATTATGGGAAGAAGCACCTCGTTTACAAGCGAGCTTTTACCGCTGCCCGATACGCCCGTAACTGCCGTGAATAAACCTACAGGGAATTTTACGTCTATATTTTTCAAGTTGTTCTGCTTTGCGCCAAGCACTGAAAGCCATCTTCCGTCAGGCACTCTTCTTATATCGGGAACATCAATCCTTCTTCTTCCCGACAGATAATCACCGGTTATGGATTTAGGCTCATTGCAAATGTCATCCACAGTACCGCTTGCAACAATTTCACCGCCGTGAATACCCGCCCTCGGGCCGATATCCACGATAAAATCCGCTGCGCGCATAGTATCCTCGTCGTGCTCGACGACTATAAGCGTATTGCCTAAATCTCTCAGCTTTGTAAGCGTGTGAATAAGCTTTTCATTGTCACGCTGATGTAAGCCGATGCTTGGCTCGTCCAAAATATACAAAACGCCTGTAAGCCCACTGCCTATTTGGGTTGCAAGTCTTATTCGCTGAGCCTCACCACCCGACAGAGTTCCTGCCGTTCTTGAAAGCGTTAAGTAGCCAAGCCCCACATCCTCTAAAAACTTAAGCCTTGCATTGATTTCTTTTAAAATAGCCTTTGAAATTATCGCTTGGGTAACGGTTAGCGTAAGCCCCGCAATAAACTCCTTCATCTTAATTATTGAAAGGTCACAAAGCTCAATTATATTTAAACCGCCTATCTCTACTGCCAAAGCCTCTTTTTTAAGCCTTTTTCCACCGCAACAGGGACACGGCGCGCTTACCATATACTTTTCAATCTCACTCTTGGTGTAATCGCTTGTCGTTTCTTTATATCTTCTTTCGAGGTTGTTTATAACACCCTCGTAGCGGGCTAAAAAGCTACCCGAAGATGTGCTCGTGCGGTAGGACATATTTATCCTTTCGCCGTTGGTACCGTAAAGCAAAATATCCAAAACCTCTCTTGGCAAATCCTTTACAGGCACGTCCATACTAAAGCCGTAATGCTTTGATAAAGCATTAAAGTACATTTGCACCATCTTCCCACTGTCTAAATTCCAGCCGGTTACCGCCAAAGCTCCCTCTCTTAAGCTTCTGTTGGGGTCGCCTATAACGAGCGACTCGTCCACTCTGGTCGTAAAGCCCAAGCCCTTACACTCGGGACATGCGCCAAACGGATTGTTAAACGAGAAGAGTCGCGGTTCAATCTCCTCTATGGAAATACCGCAGTCGGGACAGCTGTAGTTGGTTGAATACAAGGTATCATTGCCGTCACATTGAATAACAACTAACCCCTCTGCCAATTTGAGGGCGGTTTCTAAGCTGTCGGTAAGTCTTTTTCTTATACCGTCCTTTACTACAAGCCTGTCTACGATGACCGAAATACTGTGCTTTACGTTTTTATCAAGCTTTATATCCTCGGAAAGCTCAAATATTGAGCCGTCTACCTCTACTCTTGCAAAACCGCTCTTTCTATATCCCTCCAGCTGCTTGGTATACTCACCCTTTCTTCCCCTTACCACGGGAGCGTTTACGTAAATTTTACTGCCCTGAGGCATCGCAAGAACCTGCTCTGCAATTTGGTCTACCGTAATTTTTTCTATCACTCTTCCGCATTTTGGACAGTGCGGAGTACCTACTCTTGCATATAAAAGCCTCAAATAGTCGTAAATTTCGGTAACAGTACCAACGGTTGACCTCGGGTTGTTGGAGGTTGTTTTTTGATCTATTGATATTGCGGGAGAAAGCCCCTCTATACTTTCCACGTCGGGCTTTTCCATCTGTCCTAAAAACATTCTTGCATAGCTGGATAAGCTCTCCATATACTTTCTTTGTCCCTCGGCAAAGATAGTATCGAATGCAAGCGTGGATTTTCCACTGCCCGAAAGCCCGGTAAAAACGACGAGCTTATCGCGTGGGATATCTATACTGACATCCTTTAAATTATTCTCTTTTGCGCCTTTTACCTTAATGTAATTAATCATTTATTCCTCTCTATTTAGCGCGCATTTTCTTCTTAAGCCGTGCTATGGTATCTCTTATTTCTATACATTTCTCAAAATCAAGATTTTGAGATGCTATCTTCATAAGAGCCTTTAACTTTTCAATTTCCTCCGGAATATCCGCCATCTTGATATCCCTTACGGAATCTTCCTTCTTGGTAATTTCCAAGGTGTTAACAATCTTTTTAATAATCGTTTTAGGCACTATTCCGTGAGCCTCGTTATATCTTGACTGAATAGCTCTTCTCCTTGCCGTTTCGTCAATAGCCCTTTTCATACTGCCCGTAACGGTATCCGCGTACATTATTACCCTGCCCTCTGCATTTCGGGCAGTTCTGCCTATCGTTTGAATAAGAGCAGTATCACTTCTCAAAAATCCCTCTTTATCGGCGTCCAATATCGCAACGAGCTTAACCTCGGGGAGATCTAAGCCCTCTCTCAGCAGGTTTATACCTACTAATACGTCGATATCCCCTCGCCTTAGCTCCTGAACAATATCTATTCTCTCCAAGGTATCGATATCGCTGTGCATGTATCTTACCTTTACCGACTGCTCCTTCAAGTAGTCTGTAAGGCTTTCAGCCATCCTTTTTGTCAAGGTTGTAACAAGCACTCTTCCACCGCTTTTTACAACGGCATTTATTTCAGACTGCAAATCGTCAATTTGCCCCTTAGTCGGTCTGACCTCAACTATCGGGTCTAACAGCCCCGTAGGACGTATAACCTGCTCTGCATTGTTGTCCGAAAGGGATAATTCGTACTCTGCCGGGGTTGCGGATATAAATACGGTCTGACCGATACGCGAATTAAATTCGCTAAAGGTAAGCGGTCTGTTATCGTATGCGGAATTTAAACGGAAGCCGTAATCAACAAGATTGTTCTTCCTCGACCTGTCGCCGTTGTACATGGCTCTTATTTGAGGTATGGTCATATGGCTTTCGTCTATAAAAACTATAAAGTCCTTTGGAAAATAGTCTAAAAGAGTGAACGGTGGCTCGCCGGGGTTTCTTCCGTCAAAATACCTGCTGTAATTTTCTATTCCGCTACAATATCCTATCTCTCGCATCATCTCTAAGTCGTAGCTGGTTCTTTGAAGTAATCTTTGCGCCTCTAACAGCTTGTCCTTTTGCTTGTGTGCATCTACTTCCCTACGCATATCATCTTCAATTCGCTTTAGCGAGTCTTCCATCTTCTCGTCGCCAACGGCGTAGTGACTTGCGGGGAAAATAGCCACGTGACTTATTCTGTTTATTACCTTGCCGGTTACGAAATCACACTCACAAATACGGTCTACCTCGTCACCGAAAAATTCTACTCTGATATAAATTTCGTCGTTTGATGCAGGAAAAATTTCAACCACGTCACCCCTGACCCTGAACGACGCACGCGAAAAGTCGATATCCTTTCTCTCATACTGACGGGTAACCAAGGTGCGCATCAGTTCATCTCTGTCTAAGGTCATACCCTCTCGAATTGAAATTGCAAGGGCAAAATATTCCTCGGGCGCGCCTAAGCCGTAAATACACGAAACGGATGCAACGACTATAACGTCATTTCTTTCGGCAAGCGAGCACGTTGCGCTATGGCGGAGCTTATCTATCTCGTCGTTTATGGACAAGTCCTTTTCAATATACGTGTCCGTTGACGGAATATACGACTCGGGTTGATAGTAATCGTAGTAAGAAACGAAATATTCCACTCTGTTTTCGGGGAAAAACTCCCTGAGCTCGTTACATAGCTGAGCTGCAAGCGTTTTATTGTGAGCAATAACCAAGGCAGGGCGTTGAACGTTTGCAATGACGTTTGCCATAGTAAACGTTTTACCCGAGCCTGTTACCCCCACGAGCACTTGACTTTTAAGCCCATCCTCAATGCCCTCGCTCAGACTTCTTATAGCCTCCGGCTGGTCTCCCGTAGGTAAATATTCAGAATGTAAAATAAATTTCTTCTTTTCCATAAATTAAAACAACCCGTATAAAAGCTTTGTAACTATAAACGCTGTAACCGAGCCAAGCACGGCAAATATGACCTTTATCGCTAAATTGCCATATAGCTGTTTTCTCTCCCTTTGATAACATTTGCCCTTAAGCTTTGGAAAGATGCAAAGCATCTTTTCCTTTCCTTTATAGCACCGTATAACCTCAAAGTACCCCTCTACCTGTAGGGAATTTACGGTAACCTCTAAATCCTGCTCGGTAAATTTTTTAATTTTTAACTGTGAAAGCAATTTTTCCTGTGAAAAAAGCGCGCTTTCTCTATCTCCGCACTGAGCCATTACCGCCTTTAAAACACTCAGCTCCTTTGCCGTCAGCATAATATTCCACCCAGCAACGCACCTATAAACGAGCATAAAAAGCTAAGCGCGAGAAAAAGCAAATCCCGACCCTGCTTAGGGGCTTTTATACGCTCATTCTCACCTTCTTTTCCCTCTTTTTCAACCAAAAAGCTTTTCCCTGACGGCTTTAATAAAACAACCTCTTCATCCATGTATTTAAGGTCGATATATCCGTCGCTATAAAGCTCCCTGACCATCAGCCTAAGCCCGTCTGCGGTAATTGGCTGACAGTCAAAATACGCACGGTTTAAAAGGTCTGCCGTGTCCGATATACCAAAGAGCTTGTATTCCCTTTCACACTCCGATTTTAAGTACTGTAATACCTTTAAATATCTGTCCCTCATCAATGATAATTATCTGCAAGTTTAAGGGGTTTATTCTATAATAGGCTTTCGGTCGTGGAATAAATCTCCAAAGCACCCAAAATAAATGCGTAGAACAGACAAAAAACATAGATAACGCATATAAAAACGGTAATGAGAGATATTACGATTGCCCATCTTAACGGCTTAGACGGAGCCTTGCGATATCTTTTGAACGCCATAATAAGCCCTATTACCGCAAAGACAGCCCCAATACCAAAGACGAAGGTAAGCAAAAGCCCTATTAAAGAAAATATGAGAGGAAGCCTGTTATACCTTCTCTTTTGCATATACTGTCTTCTCTTTTCCTGTTCAAGACCAATCTTTAAATAATCGTCTTGAGTTAACTGTTGAGTAGTACTGTTTCGGTTATTCAATTGGTTAGTATCCATCTCGTTAAAACTTTCCATATTATCATTTTACCATAAATTCATTTTATTTACAAGTAAATAAAAAGAAAACTCTTGCTATTTGAAATTTTTTATATTTCTTTCACAATATACCTTATACCAATTTTGCGTCATCTTCAGCAAAAATCCCTCTATAGGTCGATTTTCTCGCAATTACACATCTCAACAGTCTGATATAAGCAAGAAATGTTGCAACTAAATTAATTTTTATTATTGACTCTCTTACGCAGTTATGTTACAATAATAACATTAAGGAGGTTAATGTTATGTTTAAATCAAAACTCATCAAGTTACTTATGTCGGCTTTGTTAGCCTGCATTGCCATTACACCCGCAGGATGCTCATCTACTGGCGATGCAAATGACGAAGACGGCTTCTTCACAAAGGTTGTAATAGCTAAGGCTGACGGAAGCGAAGCTTACACCCCAACCATCAACGCAGACCCGTCGGAAGACATTGAGGTTGCCCTTTTATCAGGGGAAATTTACGAGGTTTGTAAAAACTATCGCTATTATATAACCGACAGCTATAACGCAGACGGTGTAGACGTTTTTGCTCCCACCCCTCTTACCGTTTCATGGGAAAGTCAGGATACTCCGCTTTATTACATTTTTGAAATATCCACAAACGAAGATATGTCCGACGCGGAAAGCTTTGTCACCTTTGACACGAGCATAACCTTTAACTATTTATTCATGGGCTATAAATACTACTATCGCATTCAAGCTAAGTTTGAGGACAGAATCGTAAAATCAAGAATTTTTAAATTCTCCACCTCTTATCTTCCACGTACAGTTTTCATTGACAACAATGTTTCCAACACCCGTGACTGGGGCGGATTCCTTTGCTCGGGCGGTACTCAGAGAGTTAAGCAAGGTATTGTTTACAGAGGCGGCAAGCTTGAAAACATAACCGAAAGCGGCATAAAGGTAATGCTTGACGATTTAAAAATCAAAACCGACCTCGACGTCAGAGGCGACGGCACTGCAGGCACAGATATTTCTCCACTTGGAAGTGGCGTAAACTATATCGAAACCACCGGGCCTTACTATCTCGGCACAAACGGTATTGATAGTCCAAACTACAGAGAGGCTTTGCTGACAGAAATCAGAGCCTTTGCAAATGCAGACAATTTCCCAATTTACGTTCACTGCTCTTTAGGCAGAGACAGAACGGGTACATTATGCTTCCTCATCAACGCACTTTTGGGCGTTAACGAAAAGGACTTATACATTGATTACGAAATTTCAATGATGTCTGCGATGGGACACGCTGACGGACAGTCTGCCACAAATATGGTTGGTTCCGCTTTCAGAGGCCTACTCAACTACATTAAATATTACAGCTACGGCAGTTTAGCTGCAAACACCGAAAAGTTTATGCTTGATATCGGTATTACCGAAGCGGAAATCGCCGCTATCAAAGAAAATATGCTTGAGGAGGTAAAATAATATGTTACGTAAAATTTTATCCCTTGTTGCTGTTATCGCTTTAGCTATCGGCATATTCAGCCCAATCGGCAAAGCTGCGGAGGTCAGGGCTGACTCAACTGATTTTGACTGTGTTTATAGCGCAGGCGACCTTGACCGTGTACACAACTTGAGATATTACGGCTCAAGCGAAATTATCCACTACACTGAGGAAGAGGCAATCGCCGCAGGTGTTCCCGCAGGCTTTACGGGTGACGTTTTACAGGTAATAGAGCTTCCGGGCTGCAACAGCAAGGGCGTTATGTTAGACTTTTCGGATCTTCAAATACCTGCTTTTACAATTGATTCTATTTCCTTTAGAATTTACGTAGGCAAAGACAATAATCCATCCGACGGATACCCCGAGGTGAGAATTCCAACACCCGGAATGGTTGATGCCTGGTGCATGAGATATCCTGCAAACAATTTGACCGAGCAGTGGATAGACGTAGTATTTGACGAATCGACCTACCATCAATCATTTTCTATTGACAACTTGTGTACAGACGGTTACCTTGACACGTTTGAGTTAGCAGTAAGACACAATGTTGAAGGATTTAAATTCTATGTTGACAGTATCAAGGTTAACATTGTTGAAGACGACGGCGTACCACCTACACTTACCTATAACGGTGAAAGCTCAATAACGATTGCGCAAGGCCAGGAGATTAACCTCGACGTTACAGCAACTGACAAATTCAATCAACCGCTCGACGTTGTACTTACCTGGGGCGACCCTTCAAGATTAGACGCTGATGGCAACCCCTTGGCAGGCGAGCACGTTTTAACCTTATCTGCAACCGATTATTTTGGCAACGTCGCCTCGGTTACTATCGACGTCACTGTAATACAGCCCGATTTGATAGCACCCGAAATGACTGTTCCAACCGATGCAATATACGTTAAAGTCGGCACTACTCCACTTATAAACGTATCTGCAACAGACGATAACGACGGTGAAATTGCCGTAACTCAATCATGGTCTGAAAATGCTTTGGATAAAGACGGAAAGCTCACCGAGGGCGAACACGTTTTAACTCTTACCGCAAGAGACTCCAGCAATAACGTAACCGTTAAAACTATAACCTTCTACGTTACTGAAAACGGCGATGACTTCGACGTTATCGTTGACGAGGAAGAGCTTTGCTCGGATGAGGAAAGCGAATCGGAATCTGAAAGTGAATCGGAATCTGAAAGCGAATCTGAAAGCCAAGAAGAATCTACCGACGGAGAGGAATCTCAAAAAGAAAGCGTAATAGAATCTGAGGATGAGCAACCGGACAGTCAGGAAAGCTTAACAGAAAGTGAAGAGTCATCTGAGGGCTCTGCATCATCTTTTAGCTGTACGGGCGCACTCGCATCTCTTCCTTTCCTCTCTTTAATCGTTTTAGCCGGCTCTGTTGCTATAATCAGAAAGAAGAGATAATCACGAAATTGGCAAACGCTATTAATTAAAGGTTATGCCACATCGTTGGCAAAGCCTCTTCGCAAAAGGAGATTTTTATGGAAAAATATGCATGGAGCGCCAAAATTAAAGAGGGCACTGAAGCAGAATACGTTAAAAGACATAATGAAATTTGGCCTGAAATGGTCGAGCTTTTAAAGGCTTCGGGTATAAAAAACTATACTATTTGGCTAAGCGGTACTACCCTTTTCGGATATTACGAGTGTGAGCACGGTGTAGAATTTGCCACAAAAACTCAAGCAAACAGCCCTATAGTTGACAAATGGAACGAATATATGAAGGATATTCTTCTTATGGAAATGGACCCTGAAACAGGCGCACAGCCACAGCTTAAAAAGGTTTTTGAGTTAGACTAAAAGACAATAAAAAACGAGGCGGTTAAACTAAACCGCCCCGTTTTGTTTTTGTTGAATTTCCATTGATTTTCTATACGGATATGCTTTTATCTATAGCTATATGACATAGCCTTATTTATTAAAATCCTCAAATCTGTATTCGGTAACCGACCTGAACGTTTCACCGCTTTTTAAAATGCAGGACGGAAAGCTCGGTTCATTTACAGCATTGGGGAACGCTTGCGTTTCTAAGCATACACCGTATCTTTTAAAGTATAAGGTCTTGCCCTTTCCTCTATCTCTACGAAGGAAATTACCGCTGTAAAGCTGCATTGCAGGACAATCGGTAAAGCACCTCATTACAATATTTTTTCTTGCACTGGACAAAACTGCAGCCTCACGGAAGCCCTCACCTCTCAACACGAAATTATGATCGTAGCCGTGCGCTAAATCCAATTGCTCATCCTTTTCATAAATATCTTTACCTATAAACTTAGCCCAAGTAAAATCCATTGGAGTGCCCTTTACAGGTCTTATTTCACCGGTTGGAATCAAGTTTTTGTCTATCGGCGTAAAATAATCAGCATTGATTGATAAAAACATATTCTCTGCAGATTCGCCCCTGTTAAAGTTAAAATAAGTGTGGTTGGTAAGGCTTATCGGAGTGTCCTTATCCGAAACAGCAACGTACTCTATACCAAGTGCGTCGTTTTCGATGTAATATCTGACGCCAACCAGCATATTGCCGGGAAAGCCCTCTTCACCGTCAGGAGAAAGTCTTTTAAATTTTATTTCCTGCATAGTACATTCTTCAACTTCCCAAATATGTCTGTCAAAGCCATACTGACCGCCGTGAAGTGTGTTATTTCCGTCATTTTTCGATAAGCTGTAGTTGTTTTTATCAATAGAAAACTTACCGCCCTTGATACGGTTTGCCACTCTGCCTACCGTTGCGCCGAAATGACGCGTACCCTTTTCGTACTCCTCTGCGGTATCGTAGCCTAAAACGACGTCGACTCCACGGTATTTTACCGACTGAACAGTTGCGCCGTAATCTAAGACCAAAACCTCTAAATTACCGCTTTTTAAAAGGTATGCGCCCACCTCTGCGCCATTTGAAAGCTTGCCAAATAAAATTTTGTGCATAAAAACCTCTTTACTTAAATACTGTATCACGTATATATTATCATTTATTTTTATTTTCTTCAAGGATTTTTTTAAAATTCTTGCACTTTTTCTCTTTTTATGCTAAAATTATTCTAAATTATAATAAGGGAGGTACTCTATGCGCGAAGAAGAAAAAATTCCATTTGAAGAAGACGCTGCGTCGCTACCGGAAAAGCGTGATTATGAAGAAGAGCTCCTCCTTATCGCATCCGAAAATCACTCTTTAAAAGAGCTGAAGGAAATCCTTTTCGACTACCACGAAAACGACATCGCATCGGTTATTCCAAAGCTTAACAGGGAAACGCGTTCAAGATTTTATAAGGCCCTTGGAATTGATAGAGTTTCTGACGTTTTCGCTTACCTTGACGACGTTGAAGAGTATATAGAAGAGCTTGACAGCGAAAAGGCTGCAGACATTATCGAAAGCATGGACGCAGACGATGCTATCGACGTTTTAGAGGAGCTTGAGGAAGATAAAAAGGAAGAAATTATAAGCCTTATGGAAGAGGAATCGGTTGCTGATATTCAGCTTATCGATTCTTATGAAGAGGACGAAATAGGTAGTAAAATGACTACCAATTACATCGCTTTTCCAAAGACATTTTCCGTAAAGCAAGCTATGCGCACCGTCATCAAGGAGGCTGAGGAAAACGACAACATTTCTACCCTTTACGCGGTAAACGACGACGGGACGTTTTACGGCGCTATACAGCTAAAAGAGCTCATAAGAGCAAGAGACACCACTCCGTTAGAGGATATTATCACAACCTCTTACCCATACGTATACGCTAAGGAAACCGTTTCTAACTGCTTAGAGCAACTCAAAGAATACTCTGAAGATTCTATCCCCGTATTAAACGCAAACAACATTTTAATTGGCGTTATCACCTCACTCGACATAGTTGAGGTTGTTGACGAAGAGCTTGGAGAGGACTATGCTAAGCTTGCAGGTCTTGCCGAAGAGGAGGACGTTAACGAGCCTATTTTTAAGAGTGTGAGAAAGCGTATTCCATGGCTTTTGATTTTACTTGCACTCGGCCTATTGGTTTCAAGCGTAATAAGCAAATTTCAAGAGAGTATTCCTATAGGGCTTTTAGTCCTCTACTCCTTCCAAAGCCTTATACTGGGCATGAGCGGTAATACCGGCACCCAATCACTCGGTGTAACGATAAGAGTTTTAAGCGACGAGGATTTTTCAAGAAAAGCAAAGTTGAAATTTATATTTAAAGAGCTTAGAGTCGGCTTGCTTAACGGCTTGATAATGGGCATAATTTCCTTTGTTTTTATAGGTCTTTACGTTACGTTTTTAACAGACTACCCCACCGCTTACGGCATACCGTACTACGGCTTTTCTATATCGGCTTGCATAGGCTTTTCACTTGTCGCAACTACAGTTATAGCAAGCCTCGTCGGCACGGTAGTTCCTATGACCTTTAAAAAGATTGGCGTTGACCCCGCAGTTGCTTCAGGACCGCTCATCACAACGATAAACGACCTTATTTCCGTTCTTACCTATTACGGATTATCTCTTCTTTTATTCGTTCAAATCGGGCTGTTTTCATACCCGATGTAGAAGAAATTTCACACTGACACAATACAAAACAAGCAAAAAACCTTTCACCGAAAAGTGAAAGGTTTTCTTTTTATACTAAACTGCATTTTTAATTAACTTCTTATTCACGACTGCACTAAAAGAGATTTTCTCTCCTCAACCTGCCTTCGTACCCTTATCATAGTAGGTATATACGCAATGACAAACATACAGATACTAATCACGTAGCTGATCGGATAAATTGCATACAAGGTATAGAGCGACTTAAACCATGTAAAGAAGGTCTTTAAATAAATTATTCTGAGCAGGCATGTGCCTATAAGCGTGAGCGCCATAGCAAGTGAAGACCTGCCCAAGCCCCTGAGGGAATTACTTAAAACATCCATTATTCCGCATAGGAAGTAGGTCGAGGATATGACGACTATTCTGACGAACGCAAGCTCTGCTACTATCGCCTCCTCAGCCATAACAGAGAAGACAAGCGGAGCTATTAAAATAACTATTCCGCCCACCGCAATACCAACTGCAACCACTACGCCTACCGCAATGAAAATAGTCTTTTTTATACGCTCGTAATTGTTTGCACCTAAATTTTGACTTACGAAAGCAAGGGCGGACAGGCTTATGGCGTTCATTGAATTGTAAATAAATCCGTCAAGCTGGGCAGCAATGGCGTTTGCAGCCATTACCTGATCGCCAAAGCTGTTTATGCTGGATTGAATTAGTACGTTTGAAAGGGCAAACAAGCAGCCTTGCAGCCCTGCGGGCAACCCAATTTTTATCATTAAAAGAAGCTCTTTGGGGTAAATTTTTATTCTTCTAAGCTCAAGCTTTGCAAATCCCTTGCCCCTTAAAAGAGTAATTACAGATAATGTAGCCGAAATAGCTTGCGAGGTTATAGTTGCTATTGCTACACCCTCTACATCCTTATCAAAAACTGTTACGAACAAAATGTTGAGCCCTACGTTTACAACACCGCTTATAAGAAGAAAAATAAGAGGTCGCAGAGTATCTCCCACAGCCCTTAAAATAGATGCGCAAAAGTTATAAAGCAGGACTATCGGCATGCCTAAAAAGTATATTTGCAAATAGGTTGTTGCCATACCTATAACGTCCCGGTCGCACCCCATCCACGTTAAAAAGGTCTCCGCAAAAACAATACCTATAACTGACAAAAACGAACCTATAGCCACACTTATGAGCATAGACATACCGACTATTCGCCTTGCGCGTTTTTCGTTATTTTCGCCTACGCATCTTGCAATTAAAACGTTTGCTCCAACAGAAAGTCCGATAAAAAGACCTACGATTAAATTTACCAGCGCACCAGTTGAGCCTACCGCAGCAACGGGCTTATCACCCTTAAAAATACCGAGGATTGCAACATCGGCAGCATTAAATAAAAGCTGTAAAACGTTTGTTGCCATAAGCGGTAAGGCGTAAATTATTAATTTTTTAAGCAGTGCCCCCTCGCACATGTTCATCTCTTTGTTTTTGAACATTTGTAAAGCCGTTACCCCTACTTTTTATTTAAGACTGTCCATTAAGCTGTCTAAAGCAGTTTCAAATTTTACACCGTACCAATGGTCTTTATCCCCATACGTATTCTCTATACATTTTAAAGTGTAATCAGCGGCGATTTTAGCGCTTTCAAAAAGAGATTTACCTCTAATATAAGAGCCTACGAATGCTGAAGAATATACGTCACCCGTGCCGTGACAACCCTTTTCGAATTTTTTGTGCTTATAATACTGTTTTTTACCGCCTTCATATACGACAACACCCGTGCTTTGACTGTCATATCCAATACCGGTTAAAACTACTGTTTTTACTCCCGTTTTTTCAAGCGCTTTTAAAACGGCATCAACGTAAGCCTCGTCGTAAATTTCTCTATACTCAATACCCGTCATAAAGCAAGCCTCGGTGATATTGGGTATAATTACGTCGGCAACACTGCAAAGTCTTGACATTTCGTCTGCATAAGCTTGGTCAAAAATAGAATACAGCTTACCGTTGTCGCCCATTGCAGGGTCAACTATAAGTTTTGCCCCGTCCTTTAAAAGCTCCCTTTGCATTCGTTTCACGTATTCAATTTGGTCAATACTGCCTAAATAACCCGTATAAATACAGTCAAATGAAATGCCCTCGGCTTTCCAATGGTCAATAATTTTTGGCATATCTCCCGTCAAATCTCTGAACGTAAAGCCCTTAAAGCCCGCCGTATGAGTCGACAAAACAGCTGAGGGCATAATGCACGTTTCGATTTTACAAGCGGATAAAATAGGAAGAGCGACGGTAAGCGAGCACTGACCGAAGCACGATACGTCTTGAACTGTTAAAACCCTTTTGTAATTCATAATAAACCTCACTAAATCAGCAATATTTTACTACTTTAAAATGTACGTGTCAATTTAATTATTATGCAAATAAAAAATATAAATATTTTTCATAATTTAAACATATTTTATATTCAGCAGACAGCCGTAAAAAAGCGCAGCGACAGTTCGCTCTTCCCGTAGGGAATAGCGACAACTAAATAAATCCTTACGGATTTGTGATATTCGTCAAGGGCGAGTGATATTGCCTACGGCAGTGTAGCCGAGCAAACTTGTTTGCGAACGCCAACTGCCTTTGCAGTTATATTCGCCTACGGCGAGTTATGGATTTATTTAATATAACTTTGGCGTAGCCAAAATAAAACTGCTTGTAGAACAAGCAATATAACTTTTAGCCACAAGGCTAAAAATATCACTTATTTACCTTAATCTTTTGTGGTAAAGATAAAGCCCACCATATTTCGCTTTTTGCGAGGTATAGTGGGCTATACTTTTGTTATGGACTAAAATCCCTAATAGAAGAGCGCATATTCGCTGCGCTTTTGCTTTTAGTTACGGAATAAGAAAAATTATAAGCAGAATTACGCCAAGCGCAATTCTATACCAGCCAAAGATTTTAAAATCGTGCTTTCTGACGAAATTCATAAGCATCTTTATTGCAAGCATAGACACGACGAACGCAACGAGCATTCCAAGGAGTAACGCCCAGATTTCAACAGCTGCAAACGTACCTCCGTCTAAAATAAATTTCAAAATCTTAAATCCGCTTGCGCCTACCATGGTTGGAATTGCAAGGAAAAAGGTAAATTCGGCAGCAGACGTACGCGACACACCGAGTATTAGCGCGCCAATTATGGTAATTCCCGAGCGCGACGTGCCGGGAATTGCTGCTAAAACCTGAAAGCATCCTATTAAAAATGCAGTTTTATAAGAAAGCTCTGCAACGTTTTGCGTTTTGGGTGTCTTGTTTTTATTGAATACCTCAATTACTATAAATACTACACCGTATAAAATTAAGGTTGATGCAATAATCACGGTTTCAACGGTTGCGTTTAACCCGTCGAAAAGCTCGTCTATAAAAATTGCAAGCAATGCAGGAACACATGCAACTATTACCTTGCACCACATAGAAAGAACGTCTTTTTTGAAAACGATTTTCCTCTTTTCAATTTGACTTCCCTCTTCCGACGCTGCTAAGCCAAGTGGGAAAATTCTTTTAAAGAATACAACGACTACGGCAAGTATTGCGCCAAACTGTATTACGTAATCAAATACTGCAGGGAAACCCTCTGAAAATTTATCCGACCAAAAAACCCCGCCAAACTTTTCCCAAAGGTTTTCAAAAACCATCATATGTCCCGTGCTGGATACGGGAAGCCACTCCGTTATACCCTCGATAATACCGATAAGCACGATTTTTAATACGTCTAAAAATTCCATAATACCTATTTTACTGTCGATAATCGACTTATAGACCTGTTTTTTTCTTTTTAAATATCATAACCCACTGCAAACTCAGTGGGTTATTCTGTCTGTTAAATTTTAAACTTAATATTAACCCTCAATCTTTTCTAAAAGCTTAAGGTCAATACCCTTTTCTCCGATTTTAATAATTTCAACCTTAACGGTATCACCGATAGCAAGAACCTCGTCAACTGAATTGATTCTCTTTTCGCTCATCTTTGAAATATGAATCATGCCGTCTTTTCCCGGAGCAAGCTCACAGAAAGCACCAACCTTTGGAAGAATTCTTACAACGGTAGAAATAAACATATCTCCAACCTCAGGATCTCTTGCAATTGACATAACCATTGCCTTAGCCTTTTCAGCCATAGAAAGATCCTCACCGTAGGTTGCTATGCAAACCTTTCCTTCGTCGTTGATATCAATCTTAACGCCGGTTTCATCGATAATCTTATTGATTGTCTTACCGCCGCTACCGATAACGTCCTTAATCTTGTCGGTAGAAATAACGAAAGAAATAATCTTAGGAGCATATTTACTAACAGTTGCGTTAGGCTCAGGAATACATTCAAGCATCTTGCCGAGAATAAAATGTCTGCCCTCGTTTGCTTGCTTGATAGCCGTTCTTAAAATATGCTCGTCAATGCCTTTAATTTTTATATCCATTTGGATAGCGGTAATACCCTTAACGGTACCTGCTACCTTAAAGTCCATATCACCGAGGAAGTCCTCAAGACCTTGAATATCGGAAAGAACTGCAACGTTGCCTGTTTCCACGTCTTTGATAAGACCCATAGCTATACCTGCAACCGGTCTCTTAATTGGAACACCTGCATCCATAAGAGCCATGGTTGAACCGCAAACTGAAGCCTGAGAGGTTGAACCGTTAGAAGAAAGAACCTCAGATACGAGTCTGATTGCATATGGAAATTCCTCTTCGGAAGGAATAACAGGCTCTAAAGATCTTTCTGCCAAAGCACCGTGACCGATTTCACGTCTGCCGGGGCTCTTAAGACCTCTTGCTTCTCCGGATGCGTAACCGGGCATGTTATAGTGGTGCATATATCTCTTATACTCTTCGTTGTCAAGACCTTCAAGCTTTTGAACCTCAGAGATCGTGCCGAGCGTACAAGTAGTCATAACTTGAGTCTGACCTCTGGTGAACACACCGCTACCGTGTACTCTTGGCAAAATGCCGTGCTCACACCAAATAGGTCTGATCTCGGTAAGGCTTCTTCCGTCAGGTCTAACGCCTGCGTTAGTGATTTTTGCTCTTACCTTTTCTTTAGTGATGTAGTAGAGAGAATCTTTAATTTCTCTTGCCATTTCGGGATAAATCTCAGCAAAATGCTCTAATGTTTCAGCCTCGACAGCATCTTGGCGAGCTTGTCTTTCCTGTCTGTCAAACGTATCGAGAGCATAGTCAAGCTTTTCGCTTGCAAATGCTCTTACAGCGTCGTCAAGGTCTTGCGGAATGTGGTAAAGATCCATTTCTCTCTTTGGCTTACCAACCTTTTCTACGATGGTTTCGATAAACGCGCATTGCTTTTTAATCTCTTCGTGACCGAATAAGATTGCACCTACCATTTGCTCGTCGTCAATTTCCTTTGCTCCTGCCTCAACCATCATGATAGCATCCTTCGTGCCTGAAAGGTTAAGTGCCAAAACGCTTCTTTCCTTTTGCTCAACGGTTGGGTTGATAACGTATTCACCGTCAACGATACCAACAACTACAGAGCCCGTAGGTCCTGCCCAAGGAATATCGGAGATTGAAAGTGCGATAGAGCTACCGAGCATTGCAAACGGCTCCGGAGCGATATCGGGATCAACCGATAAGGTTGTAGCTATTACCGTTACATCATTGAAAAGACCCTTTGGGAAAAGAGGTCTGATTGGTCTGTCGATAAGTCTTGAAGTAAGTATTGCCTTATCGCTTGCTCTACCCTCTCTCTTTTTAAATCCACCGGGAATTTTACCTACTGAATACATTTTTTCTTCGTAATCAACCGAAAGTGGGAAAAAGTCCATTCCGTCTCTCGGCTTGTCTGCCATTGCAACGTTTACCATTACTACCGTTTCACCGCATCTTATGATACAGGAACCGTTAGCCTGCTGAGCGTACTTGCCAACGTCAACAGTTACTTCTCTACCGCCTACTACGGTTTTGAAAATGTTGTGATTTTCTAACATAATTTTCTCCTTTTTCTGACTCTTTGTGTAATTTATAGAACACGCATCTCTGCGTTTACTTGCGTTTTTGCCCGAAAACCGTACGGGCAATCGTACCGCGCGTCAGCACAGTAAAACGGGGAGTATAGACAATACTCCCCATAACAATTACTTTCTCAAGCCAAGCTGTGCAATAAGCGTTCTGTATCTTTCGATATCAACAGACTTAAGGTAATCGAGCATACCCTTTCTGCGACCTACCATTTTTAAAAGACCGCGACGGGAGTGCTTGTCGTTTTTGTTCACCTTAAGGTGCTCGTTAAGATGATTGATTCTTGCAGTTAAAAGTGCAATTTGTACCTCTGCTGAACCGGTATCACCTTCATGTCTTGCGTATTGGTTAATGAGTTCGGTTTTGTTTTCCATTTTGTTTATCCTCCTGTATGGAAATATTCACTTAAAACGAAGTTAAAGCGTCGAGTATTCGCAATACCTCGCAATAAGCACGATATTATATTAACATATATAATGCAAAAATGCAAACGTTTTACAAAGAGTTATCTAAAAAGAATTTATTTTTTTCTTCTATTATTTTGTCTATCTTGTCTATATACGTCTTTATGTCCTTAGGCGCACCGTAACGCTCTATTCTGTTTTCGCTTACAATCAGCTTTTTTGTAACTGCGTTTGCACCGCAGGCAAGGTTGTCGCTGATCTCCTCCATAACGTCTACGTTATAGTAGCACGCCTTACCCTTTTTTGTATAACCCGTATTTTCCAAATTGCCTGCCATATACTTTTGACGGTACATATAATAAGGGTTAAAACCGCTATTAATCAACCTATAGACCGAGTAATCTATCATTTTTGCTATCTCCCCCTCAGCGAGTCTATCTGTTGTTTCCTTGAGCTTACTGCCCCTTTTAAGGGATAATGTGTGTACTGTGATATTGTCAGGGCTAAGCTCTATAGCCTTGTCAACGCTAAACTTAAAATCCTCAAAGCTCTCGCCCGTGAGTCCTGCAATCAGGTCCATATTGACAATAAATCCAAACTCTTTTGCAAGCTCGTATTTTTTATAAATATCCTCAGCCGTGTGGCGTCTTCCAATAACCTTTAAGGTTTTATCGTTGAAGGTTTGAGGATTTATGCAAATTCTCGTTACCCCGTATTTTTTCAAAAGCTCAAGGGTTTCCCTTTCGATTACGTCGGGTCTTCCCGCCTCTACGGTATATTCGCAGTCCACCCTTCCTATAGCCTTTAGCACCCTCTCAAGCATAGGGAGAGGCAATGAAACGGGCGTGCCACCGCCAACGTAAACAGACCTTAAATTCTTAATCAACGGCTTGGCACTTTCTATCTCCTTTACCAAAGCGTCGATATATCCGTCAAGATGTTTTTCCTTGCCTATCTCGTTTGATAAAAACGAGCAGTACATGCATCTTGACGGGCAAAAGGGAATGCTCACAAAAAAGTCGCAATTATTTTCCTTGAGCTCATATATGCCCTTTTGCTCCTCAATTATTCTGCCTACTATATCAAGCTTGCTTTCATCAACCATCATTTCATCAGCCATTTTTTCACGCCAATTCTCGCCTATTGAGTAGGCATACTTAACAGGTCTTATACCTGTTAGCGCTCCCCACACAAGCCTTTGACCAAGATAATCAGACAGCGATTTATATAACGAAAGCTTGGCATATCTTTTTACATAACGCTTTTTTTCCAAGTCGTCGGTTTCGCCAATATCCTTTGAGTATTCGTACCTTTTATCGGCGATGCAAACGCTGTCAAACATAACAGTGCCGTCCTCGCAATGGCTGTGGGTAACATCTAACTCTTCGGTATTTTGGAAAAATTTGGAGGCCTCGATAAAATCAGCCTCCATCCATTGTAAATTAGTAGTTATCTTCATTTATAGGATTATACTTCCTTTCGTGATTTATAGTAGTTTTTCCGCCGTGACCGGGTAAAACCTCAATTTCACCGCTCAAGGTGAAAATCTTGTTTAAAAGAGAATTCTTAAGCTCTGTAAAATCGCCCGTGGGCAAATCACACCTTCCGTAAGACAAGGCAAAAAGCGTATCTCCGCTAAAGAGCTTGTCCTCTATCAAAATGCAGACAGAGCCTGCCGTATGACCGGGTGTTTTTATAACCTCAAGCATTATACCGCCTATTTCGTTTTTACCCTCACGCAAAAAGCAATCAGCCGTAAAGCTCAATCTGCCAAACCCAAAATACTCTGACATGTTTGTCATTGAGCATAGCATTTTGCCGTCCTCTTGCGATACGTAAACGGGTATGTTTTTCTCTTTACAGCTTACAGCACCTGCGCAGTGGTCAAAGTGACCGTGAGTTAAAACAACCCCCAAAACGCGCAAGCCTAAGTCACCTGCTTGCTTTAAAATTTTATAAAAGTCCCCGCCGAGGTCGATTATTAAACAATTTTTAGTTTGTGTGTCATAAACCGTATAACAGTTTGCTCCAAGTGGCGGAACTTGATTTACCAAATATTTTATCATGCTTGCGGTCTGTAAATATCAATGATACCCTTGTTCTGGCTCACCTTTGCAAAGAGAGCCTCTATATCGTCTTTTTTGTTAATCCGTATGGTAAAATCTACGATTGACTGTCTGTTTTTAGAGTCAATTCTACCGTTTACCGATGCTATAAATAGCCCAAGCGAGGTGCAGGCGTTTGATACGTAAACGAGTATTGGCGTGCTTTCGCCACCGATAACTCTGACGGATATATTATAGCTACCTACAACGTCAGTCCACTCTGCATCCAAAAATCTTGCAGGGTCTTCGTTTTTCATATTAGGACAGTCGCGCCTATGGACGGTTACGCCTCTGCCCCTTGAGATATAACCGATTATATCATCGCCCGGAACAGGCGCACAGCAGCCTGCAAATCTGACAAGAAAATTGTCACATCCCTTTATCTTTACACCACCGACGTGGTTAGTTGCCTTTTTGTATTTGTTCTCAACGATTTTAAGTGGCGTTGGATTTTCTTTTTTATGGTAATCAATAAGCTTTAAAAGAACTTGATTTACCGAAACAGCGCCACAGCCAACCGCCGCAAACATTTCTTCCTCTGTTGAAAAAGAAAGCTTTTGGCTTATAATCTCAAAGCTGACAGGATTTAAAAGCTCGCCAAAAACGTAGCCCTTGCTTTTTGCCTCAAGCTCAAGCATGGTTTTACCCTTCTTTTCATTCTCGGAAGAGTCGGCCTTTTTGAAAAACGCCTTTATCTTTGCTCTTGCGCCGGGAGATTTTGCAATTCTTAACCAGTCCCATGAAGGGCCTCTTGAAGCCTTGGACGTGATAATTTCAACTATATCGCCAACGTTTAACGTGGTGTTGATTGGCACCATTTTGCCATTAACCTTTGCTCCGACACACCTGTGACCTACCTCGGTATGAATTCTGTAGGCAAAGTCGATGGGTGTAGCGTCCTTAACCAAGCTTAAAACCTCGCCCCTTGGCGTGAATACCAAAACCTCGGTGCTGTAAACGTCACCCTTTAAGCTTTCCAAAAACTCAGTTGAGTTGCTAAGTCCGCCCTGCCATTCCATAACCTCTCTTATCCAAGAAAGCTTTTGGTCAAAGTTGTCTGAATTATCTTTATTTTCTTTATATTTCCAATGCGCCGCTATACCGAATTCAGCAGTGTGATTCATCTCCCACGTTCTGATTTGAATTTCAAAAATCTTACCTACGCTTGTTACTACAGTAGTATGCAAGCTTTGATAAAGGTTTTCCTTTGGCATTGCAATGTAGTCTTTAATTCTTCCGGGAATCGGCTTCCACTTTTTATGAATTTTACCTAAAAGCTCATAGCATTCGTCAACAGTTTTTACAATAACTCTAACTGCTGTTAAGTCGTAAATTTGATCGAGCGACTTGCCCTGCTTTTTCATCTTTTTATATATACTGTAAAAATGCTTGGGTCTACCGAAAACCTCACCCTCGATTGAAGATTCCTCAAGAATATTTTTAAGCTCATTTACTACGAAATTAACAAATTCTTGCCTTTCGTGAATCTCGTCGTTGATATTTACAGATAAAAACTCGTAGCCCTCGGGGTCAATGTATTTAAGACATAAATCCTCAAGCTCGCATTTAATTTGCGATATACCCAGTCTACCGGCAAGCGGAGCGTATATATCTAACGTTTCATGCGCCATTCTGAGCTGTCTTTCGTGCGAGAGGAAATTGAGAGAGCTCATATTATGAAGCCTGTCCGCAAGCTTTATAATAATTACTCTTATATCCTTTGCCATTGAAACGAAAATCTTTTTAAAGTTTTCGGCTTGTTCCTCTTCTTTAGAACGGAATTCGATTTTATCAAGCTTTGTAACACCTTGTACAAGCTGCAGCACCTCGTCACCGAAAAGCTCCTTTATATCGCCATCTGAAACGGACGTATCCTCAATTACGTCATGCAAAAACGAGGCTGCAACCGTATCGCAGTCCATACCAAGCCCCATAAGTATTTTTGCAACCGCAACGGGGTGTGTAAAATATTCTTCGCCGGAAGCTCGCTTTTGTCCGCTGTGCGCTTCCTTTGCATAATAAAAGGCACGCTCTAAAACCTCGCGCTCGGCATCAATATAATTTTCTTGTATGCTTTTTAAAATCTCTTCGTACATAATCAACCTAAAACACGTTTAATCGACCTATAGACCGACGAATCAGCCAAATCTCGCTTAATTCCAAGCACCGCCTTATATCTTCCTCCCTGAGGAATTATAAGCCCTAATTCAATAAATACCCTTAACGCAAAGACAACCTGTCTTACGTTTACACCCGTATCCTCAGAAATCTCTGATGCGCTCAAATATCCTTGAG
This sequence comes from Clostridia bacterium, assembly GCA_017504655.1. Taxonomy (GTDB): domain Bacteria; phylum Bacillota; class Clostridia; order Christensenellales; family Borkfalkiaceae; genus UBA10281. The sequence continues at coordinate 51,377 of JAFVQT010000045.1, forward strand.
GGCGGTTTCTTACTGCCAGATAAATCTTTCCAAGCTCTGCTCTGTCAGCACTTAAGCCAACCTTGCTGAACCCATCGATTTCCTCGTTCACGTAGACGGTTGCATGCGTTTTCACAACTGACAAGGGCTTATCAAGATATACTACAGTTTCGTAGCCTTGAGGTATGAAGCCGTCTGTTCCTAAGGTTACCAAATTAATATTTCCCTTTTTGCTTGCAACCAATACACTTTTATTAAAGCTTTGAGTAAGCTTAAATTTATCAAAGGTTTGGAAATCACTTACAATAAATAACGTTCCGTAAATATCTTTTTTCGCTTTTTCCAAAAGGCATTCTGCTTGAGCTGAATTTATCGGCTGATAGCTTCCGTTATCGTTAATCGCATCAAGCTGTGCGCTTAAAACAGCAGATTCAACGCTTTTGTTGTCTGTGCACACGGTCACAATTTCCTTTACGTAGCCCTTTAACGATTCTCTTCCGTTAAAAATAGAAATGTTAGGCTCAAAAACTATAAGCTTTGTCATTTCAGAATTCAAAACACTTAAGCTTTCAACACCGTTAAACATTAATAGCTCTAAGTAATCGGTTTTAAACGCCACGTGTGGAGAACCGATTTTAAGCGGACTTGCATATGCTCTATCACACTTTAAAGCAAAAACAGGCTTTTTGTTACCAACGCCAAACGGCTCTAAAAGTGAAATTTCTTTTGCAAATTCAACTGTAAACCTTTCGTCAATAAGCTCCTCGACCTCAGTTTCCTGAATAAAATCACTGACGTCGCAATTGTTTACCAAATATTCATTTAGGGCATTTTCGAATAGCTCAAACCTATCTGCAGTAAGCGTCACACCCGCTGCTTGAGCGTGTCCGCCATAATCGTCAACAAGACTCTTTACACTGCTGAGAGCCTTAAATATGTTTACGCCCGCAACAGATCTCGCACTGCCGTGAAGGACGCCGTCTTTCTCCGCAAACAGAATAACAGGCTTTGAATATTCTTCAACGAGCTTTGCAGCAACAATACCGATAAGTCCGGCCTTCCATTCACTGCTATATAGGGCTATAACTCGATTATTGGGACTTTTTGAGGAAAGCATTGCCTTTGCGGTTTTATACAAGCCCTCGCACTCCGATTGCCTTTTTACGTTGAAATCGTTAAGTACCTTTGCAAGAGCCTCAATCTCCTGGATATCGTCACTAATAAAGGCTCTGAGAGCTAAATTTGCATTGTCCATCCTGCCGGCTGCATTTATTCTTGGAGCTATTGTATAGGCAAGTGACGTAGAGGTGACCTCTTTAAGCCCCGAAATAGCTGATAATGCTTTTATAATTTTACAGCACTTGCCGTTTTTTATCCTTTCTAAGCCTTCATTTACAAGTATTCTGTTTTCCGAAACAAGAGGCATACTGTCTGCAACGGTTGCTACGGCAACCAAATCTAAAAAGTCGTTTGCCTTATCGCCTATAAGTGCCTTAGAAAGCTTGTAGGCAACCCCTGCACCGCATAACCCATCAAACGGATATCCGTTTAACTTGCAGTTAATAACCGTGCAGTCGGGGATTTGGTCGGGTATTTCATGGTGGTCGGTAACTATTACGTCTACACCTAAGTCCTTCAATTGTTCAACCTCTTTAACTGCTGAAATACCACAGTCAACGGTAATTAACAGATCCGGGAAATACTCTTCTAAAAAAGGCGATAAAACGCCGTCTGAAAGTCCGTAGCCGTCTTCTCGCTCGGGGATAACCGTGATTGCATCAATACCGAAAATTTTAAGACTTCTGTAAAGTATGCTTACCGCGCTTATTCCGTCAGCATCATAGTCGCCGTAAATTACGACGGTTTCATTATTTTGCTTTGCAAGTGAAATTCTCTCTACAGCATCATGCATTCCGCCAAGAGCAAAAGGGTCGTATATGTCGTTTAACGAAGGATTTAAAAAGCTTTGTGCCTTTTCCGTCGAATCGTAACCACGGCAAAACAGCATTTCGGCAAGTCTATGCGAAACGTTTAGAGTGTGGGCTATATCCGATATTAAATTTTTGTCGGCTATATGCCTTTCTCTGATGCGAATCATATAAATTTACCGATTGTTAATTTATTTTTGCCTTATCTTTTGGGATTATGCACAACGTGATGTTTGAGCATGACGGCAACGTGACGTTGGGAGCATGATGCTCCACCCGTGTTGCACTTGAACTTATATTTGGAGAAACAAGCTATCCAAGGCTCGCAAGAAATTTACGGGTGTGATAGACCTCGTTGGTCATCTCTGTCGGAAATTATCTTGAGTAACGTAGGATAGCGAAGTATATACGCCTTTAAAAATGGGCGGAAAGCCATACAGCCCTTCCGCCCACCTATTGATATTTTAAAATGATTAAGCCTTTGCTTGCTCTTTAATCTTTTTGATTTTTTTAGTTGGCTTTTTGTTTTCTTGCTTGAAAAGCTTTCTTAAGTTTACCCACGTTGATGCAGATAATAAAACTGAAGAATATAAGCCCGCAACTAAACCGAAGATGATTGGGAATGCAAAATCTCTGATTGATGCGTTACCGAAGATTGCAAGACAAACTATCATTACAAGAGTTGTCAAGGTTGTAAGAATAGATCTTGACATAGTACCCTTTACAGCATCCTCTGCAATTTCAGCATCGGTTTTGTCAATATAAGAGGGAAGAGCAATAAGCTCTCTTACTCTATCAAATACAACTATCGTAGCGTTGATTGAGTAACCGATAATGGTAATAACAGCCGCTATGAAGGTAGTATTTACAGGAATCTGGAATAAGGTTGTAAGCGCAAACATTATCAAAACGTCGTGTACAAGAGCTATAATTGCAGCAACACCTGCTAAGAGGTTGAATCTTATAGCGATATACACCAAGATAACAACTACTGCAACTGCAACTGCTATAACCGCGCTTCTGACGATACGGTTTTTAACGTCGTTACTGATAGTGTGCGAAGAAACCTCTATTTCATCAAATCTCTCGTCGCCAAGCTCAGTAGCCTTTTCTCCGAAAGCTTTTGTAAGGTCTCCTTCAATCTGACTACCCTCAGAGCCCTTAACCTCAACCTTTAAACGGTAGGTTAAGGTTCTTTCGCCACCTGCAACCGAATGCTGTGGCTCGCCGTCTACCTTATAGCTTGTGGTAGCGAAATATTTGTCTACTACATCGTTAACCTTAGACTCGTCAAGGCTTGCATCGTAAGTAACCTCTACGCTCATACCGCCACTGAATTCAACACCGTAGTTCATATGACGAATGAATAACATATCGACAAGACCTGCTAAAATGATTACAGCACTTACGATAACGAAAATCCAAAACTTTTTAACGATACCTAAATTTTTGTTCTTAAAATCAAGGTTTAACATTATGCATCCCTCCTTTTAAGACCTAAGAATCTCTCTTCGTTTTTAGCAAGAGGTCTTATAACCTTAGTAAGCCATCTTGTAATAACAACAGCTGTAAACATAGAAACGATTACACCGAGGAAAAGAGTTATTGCAAAGCCCTTTATCGAACCGGAACACAAAATCCAAAGGACGATTGCTGCTAATATCGTAGTAATGTTAGAGTCTAAAACTGTAATAACTGCTCTCTTGTAACCCGCCTTGATAGCCGCGGTAACAGTCTTGCCGTTTTCATACTCTTCCTTGATACGGTCAAAGATAATAACGTTTGCGTCAACCGCCATACCCATTGAAAGAACGATACCTGCAATACCCGGGAAGGTAAGCTGTACCCATGGGAAGATTGCGAGCACGCAAGTATATAAAATAACGTATATCATAAGAGCTATAGATGCTGCAATACCGAATCCACCGTAGAAGGCAATTAAGATTGCCATTACGATTAAAAGAGCGATAGCAGTAGCAAGCATAGCCTTAGGAAGAACGTTTTTACCCATTGATGCGCTCATCTTTTGAGTTGCGCCGACCTCGAACTCTATCTCAAGAGCACCGCTCTTGATAACGGATGCTATGGTTTGAGCTTCTTCTATAGAACCGATACCTGTGATTTCAGCGTTAGGGCTGTCAATCTTTTGCTGTACGGTAGGTGCAGAAACAACGCTGTCGCCAAGATAAATGCTAAGGCGGTTATCCTCGTAGCCTGCAACCTTTTCGGTAGCGGCAGCAAACTGATCCTGTCCCTCTGCAGTAAACTCTAATACAACGATAGGATTGCCGTCGTTGTCGTAGCCTGCTTTTGCATCTTTGATAGCGTCACCGGTAATTAAAATAGTGTTGTCGTGAGCTCTAAATGTAAGCTCGCCTTGGTCACCGATAATATTTAATACCTCTTCCGCATTGTCAACCTCGGGAATTTCAACCCTGAGGTTTTTATCTTCTTTGGTGATAGTAGCTTCGGTATAGCCCTTATCATCAAGTCTCTTTCTCAACGTGTCGATAGCGGCGTCTAACTCTGCCTCGCTTACGTCGCTCTTAGGCTCTAATACCGCATAATATCCGCCGTTAAGGTCAATACCCTTGCCGATTACACCGAAAATACCCTTGTAGTTACGAATGCCTACAGGTACGTCAGATGCAAAACAAGCAAAACCCATAAATGCGATAAGTATTGCCAAAACAACAAGTATTGCTATTGATTTGCGCTTACTCATTCTTGCCTCCTGCAAAATCTGCATTTTGTCTTGTTAATTAATCGCTACAGCGAAGGCTACACGCACGTGCCCACGCTTAAGCATAATACACTGTTATATTATATAATATAACAAAGCTTTAGTCAATAAAAATGAGGTGATTTTTGCAAGATTGTTAAAAATTTTTTACGTTTTGATACGGTATGTTATCAAATTCAAGTCTGTTTTCAGCAATTGGCAATCTTGCCGACGATAAGCCCAGACAATGCTCCCATTAAAAGCCCGAAAGCAACGTCGATAAAAACGGTAAGCCACGAGGTTACCGCACCTGCAATTAAAGCGAACAGCAAAGCTGACAAAATTGCCGATAAAAAGCCTATAAGCCCACCTTTTAGTAAAAAACGCTCTCTTTTTACGGATACAAAACAGCTTAAAAGTATTGAAATTAGTTTTATGAATTGGTTTACAGGCTTAATTACCTTATCCGACAAATTACAGACGTTCAGAATAAAAGCAAAAATCAAAACGCTGATTAAGGTTATAATCAGCGCTGTGATTACACCCTTTAAAATCTGCATTAAAAATCCGTTTTCGCTATTTATGATACGCATAAAAAAACCTCCACACGTTAATTTATGCGGAGGCTTTATTTTTAATTACTGTTCTTTTATCAGTCTTCTTTAACTTCTTCAGCATCGGCAGGCTCTTTTTCAGCTCCGTCAACAGTTTCTTCAGCTTCTGACATATCTTCAGCAGCTTCGGAAGTTTGCTCAAAGAGGTCGTCAGAATGCTCGTTTTCAGGCTCTTGTGCAGGAGCGTTTGGATCTTCCGAATTGTAGATTGCAACCTTATCAAACTTCAAAAAGCACGGATTCTCTTCTGTGCCGGTTTGTAAAACAAAGCTGTTTGCCTCATCGTCAACCTCAACGACAGTACCCAATATACCGCCGATAGTAGTAACCTTAAAGCCGGGCTTAATTGCATTTCTCTTTTCTCTTTCAGCCTCCATTTGCGCTCTTCTCTTTTTATTGTTCATAGCATTGCTTATGATAATAAAAACGAGAAGTACGCCGAGAACTACCCAAAACCATGGGAAATTTCCACCTTTTCCGCCTGCGCCTGCGCTTGTCGACTCCTGAACACTGGTGCTTGTCAATAAATTTAATAACATAATTATCTCCTTTAAAATCGAGTTGTTTAAAACACTCTTATATAATATCTTTTTTTCTGCTTTTATGCAAGGCTTTTGCCTTGATAAAATAAAATTTTACCTTTTTTACACAAAATTAGACAGTTTTTTAAAAATTTGAACCGTTAAAATCGTATTTTTCGTAAAACTCTTTTCTGAAATCTTTAAAATATCCGCCTATTATAGCCTCTCTCATGCCCCTCATCAAATTGGTGAGATATGTGATATTGTGAAGGCTTAAAAGCATACCGCCCATCATTTCGCCGACGTTTATCATATGGCGAAGATAAGCCTTCGTATAATTTCTGCAGCAATAGCAATTACACTCGGGATCAAGCGGAGTAAAGTCCTCTTTATACTTGCCGTTTCTGACTACTATTCTTCCCCTTGAGGTCATAGCCGTACCGTTGCGGGCAATTCTCGTTGCCAAAACACAGTCAAACATATCGATTCCTCTCATAACACCCTCAACCAAGCAGTCGGGGCTACCAACGCCCATTAAATATCTTGGAATATGGGTTGGGTAATGAGGAAGAAGATCGTCCATAACGTCATACATTATATCCTTTGGCTCACCAACTGAAAGTCCGCCAATGCCTATGCCGTATTTTGCATAAGGAAGAGTTTCCTTTAAGGATATTTTTCTCAAATCCTTAAACACGTTACCTTGAACGATAGGGAAAAGGGCTTGATCGTCGTTTTTGTGATGGTTATAGCATCTGTCAAGCCAATTTAGCGTCCTCTTCATTGCAACCGTGCTTGCCTTATAGTCTGCGCCGTATTCACTGCACTGGTCGAACGCCATTATAATATCAGCACCGAGATTGTTCTCAATCTCCATAGCTCTTTCGGGAGTGATTAAATGCTTGCTTCCATCAACGTTAGACCTAAAAGTTACACCCTCGTCTTTGATATTGTTAAGCTTTGCAAGTGAGAAAACCTGAAAACCTCCGCTATCGGTCAGAATAGGCTTGTCCCAATTCATAAACTTGTGAAGTCCACCTGCTTTTTTAACAAGCTCGTCGCCCGGACGCATATACAAATGGTAGGTGTTTGCAAGAATAATTTGCGAGCCTGCCTCCTTTAAATCGCGAGGAAATACACCTTTTACAGTTGCCTGCGTACCAACCGGCATGTATACGGGAGTTTCAATATCGCCGTGAGGAGTATGCAGTATACCCGCTCTTGCACCCGTTTCGCTATCCTGTTTTACAGTTTCAAAATAAAATTTTTCCATAATTAAATTATCATCATCGAATCGCCAAAGGAGAAAAATCTGTACTTTTCTTCTACGGCAGTTTTATAAAGCTCTAAGGTTTTTTCTCTTGTGGAAAGTGCCGAAACAAGCATAATCAGAGTGCTTTCCGGAAGGTGAAAATTTGTTATCAAGCTATCCACAACCTTAAATTTATACGGCGGATAGATAAATATACTCGTATCTCCCGAAACCGCGTTTACGGTACCGTCATCATTTGCGGCACTTTCTAAGGTTCGCACACTCGTAGTGCCTACGGCAATTACCCTTCTGCCCTCTTTTTTTGCTCTGTTTATTTTTTCTGCGTTTTCTTCGTTGATTTCAAAATACTCGGTGTGCATTTTATGGTCGGCAAGGTCGTCTACCTTTACCGGACGGAAAGTTCCTAAGCCAACGTTTAAGTTTACCTCTGCAAACTCAACGCCCTTTTTCTTTAACCTCTCAATTAGATCTTGAGTAAAATGCAAGCCTGCGGTAGGTGCAGCAGCCGAGCCCTCTTTTTTGCAGTATACCGTCTGGTATCTGCTTTGATCCTTAAGCTTTTCACGGATATACGGGGGAAGAGGCATTTCGCCGACTCTCGATAAAATATCCTCGAACACTCCGTCAAAGATAAAGCGGACTATTCTTCCGCCCTCTTCGGTGCGGGATACAATCTCAACCGACAACTCGTCGTTTATCTTTAAAACCACACCCTCTTTACACTTTTTGCCCGGCTTTACCAAAACCTCCCACTCGGTGAGGTCGCGTCTTTTTAAAAGCAACACCTCCACCTTGCCACCGTGCTCGGTGTGGGCAAAAATTCTTGCGGGATAAACCTTGGTAGTGTTGATAACCAAAAGGTCGCCCTCGTTTAATAAACCGTACACATCTCTAAAATGCTTATGCGCTACAGTATCGGACTTTCTGTCGTATACGAAAAGCCTTGAGCTATCCCTCGGCTCTACGGGATTTTGCGCAATCAGCTCTTCGGGAAGGTCGTAATAAAAATCACTCGTTTTTAACATGTTATTCTTCGTCGAATATAGAAATTTGATCTCTTATTTTTGTTGGAACAGGCTTACCCAAATGCTCATATGCCTTTTTCATGGCAATTCTTCCTCTCGGACTTCTTGAAATAAAGCCAAGCTGTAAAAGATACGGCTCGTAAACGTCTTCTATGGTATTGCTGTCCTCATTGATAGTCGCAGCTAAGGTGTCAAGACCAACAGGCCCACCGCCAAACTTTTCTATCATAGACGTCAAAAGCCTTATATCGATATTATCGAGCCCAAGCTCGTCGATTTCAAGCATATCAAGCGCGTGCTTCGTATCAGCAAGCGTAACGCTACCGTGCTTTAAAACCGCAGAAAAATCCCTGACTCTTCTGAGCAATCTGTTGGCAATTCTTGGCGTACCGCGACTTCTCTTTGCAACCTCGACAGACGCATCAGTATCAATTTCGGTACCGAGCTTTACGGCAGACCTGCGCACTATTTCCGCAAGCTCGTCCACAGAATACATTTCAAGTCTTGACAAAACGCCAAATCTATCGCGAAGAGGTGAGCTGAGCATTCCCGCTTTCGTTGTTGCACCAACTAACGTAAACTTCTTTAAGGGTATTTGAACAGACCTTGCCGACGGACCTTTACCGATAATAAAATCGAGAGAAAAGTCCTCCATGGCAGGATATAAAATCTCTTCTACGTTATGATTCAAGCGGTGTATCTCGTCTATAAATAAAACGTCGCCCTCATTAAGATTTGTAAGAATCGCAGCTAAATCACCCGATTTTTCAATAGAAGGGCCTGACGTAACCTTAATTTGCACACCCATTTCCGCCGCAATAATATGCGCGAGTGTAGTTTTACCGAGCCCCGGAGGTCCGTAGAGTAAAACGTGGTCGAGCGCCTCGCCCCTTAATTTGGCAGCCTGCATAAAAATAGCAAGATTTGTCTTGACCTTTTCTTGCCCCACGTATCCGTCCATAGACTTGGGTCTTAAAACGTTTTCTATCTCGTCGTATTCGGTTTTAGTGCTGACGATTAGGCTTTCTTCATCCTCGTAAAGCCCGTCGTTTTCAAAAAATTCACCATCTAACATAACATTTACCTATTTAAGCTTTGAAGCGCAAACGAAATTGTCTGCTCAATTGTGCAAGCGCCTTGTTCGCGAGCAAATTTAACGGCGTTTTTAGCTTGAGTTCCGTTAAATCCAAGCCCCATAAGCGCAACGATAGCATCTTCTTCATCCTTTGAAAGTGGCGCAACCGTAGGCTCAAGCTTTTTAACCTCACCGATATCGCCTGCCGAAACGCTTTCTCTAAGCTCTAAAATAATTCTTTCGGCAGATTTTTTACCAAGACCTTTTACTTTAGAAAGAGTTTTTACGTCGTTGGTTGCAATGGCAGTAGCCAAATCGCAAACGCGCATTCCCGAAAGAATACCTATACCTATCTTAGGACCTATACCCGATACGGATATAAGCTTTAAAAACATATTTTTTTCCTCTTTGGTATCAAAGCCGAAAAGGGCTACTCCATCCTCTCTGACCTGAAAATAGGTGTGAATACCCCCCTCTCCGCTTTCGCAAAGCCTTTGAAAGGCGGCAGAGGAACAAAAAATCTCGTAGCCTATTCCGTTATTTTCCAAAACGACGCCACCGTCGAATCTGTCTATTACTTTTCCTTTAATATACGCTATCATATTTTACCTGTATCGCAACGCGTTTTAACGCGATAAATTTACTATTTGATGCCAAAGGGACTTTTAAACCTACTCGTTTGGCTGTGAGTTAAAGCAACTGCCAAGGCGTCTGCCGCATCGTCCGGCTTTGGCACCTTTTCAAGCCTTAAAAAGGTTTTTACCATTGCTTGAATTTGTCTTTTTTCTGCCCTGCCGTAGCCCGTTAACGCCTGCTTTATTTGAAGTGGCGTGTACTCATACAGTCTGCCGCACTCCTTTACGCAGGTTAAAAGTATTACTCCTCTTGCTTGCGCAACGTTTATGCCCGTGGTTATGTTGGTGTTAAAAAACAGCTCTTCTAAAGCAATCTCGTCCGGTTTAAACCTTTCGATAAGCTTTTTTATGCCTACCTCAAGCATTGCAAGGCGGGTTGGCAGGCTTTCCTCTTTAGGCGTTGTAATAACGCCGTAATCGACCACCGTCGAGTTGCCTCTTTCACTTTTTATAACACCCCAGCCTACGGTTGCAAAACCGGGGTCTATACCAAGAATAATCATAATAACCCACAATAATTTTATATTTTATATTATAATATAAA
>JAFVQT010000046.1 GCA_017504655.1 Clostridia bacterium
AGTATTGGTAATTATGCGTTCAGATATTGCGACAGTTTAACAAGCGTAGTAATAGGCGACAGCGTAACGAGTATTGGTGATGATGCGTTTTATAATTGCCCCAGTTTAACAAGCGTGTATTATAAAGGTACAAGTAGCGAGTGGAGCAGTATTTCAAAAGGCTCAAATAATTCAGAATTAACATACTACGCTACGAGATATTATTATATCGAAAACGAGGCTGACGTGCCGACCGGCGGTGGCAACTACTGGCACTACGTAGACGGCGTGCCGACAAAGTGGTAAAACGCAACTTGTTTAAAATCTACTTATTATAATTATTATTGGTATAAGGACAACAATTACAAAGTCAGCCGTTTTTTGGGCTTGGTAAGCCCTGAGGAGTGCAAGGAAAAAACAAAGCGCGGAGCGAAAAATTCGCTCCGCGCTGTATTTATGCTGAAAGTATGCTATATTTATGCTAAATTTATGCTAAATTTATGTTGAAGGCATGCTATATTTAAGCTATATTTATGCGGTTACTTTTTTAATATTCACGCCCGTGCGCCTTATAAATCTGCTTAGCCTATTACAAATTTTGTCTTTAAGAGCTTTAAGCGTTTTTGCCCTTGTTATTGTCAACCTCGTCAGTTTCGCCGTAGCAAACGTCCTTATTTTCTTTTATAACGGTTGCCGAAAAATCGTCGAAAAACCTTTTATCTATAACGACACGCAGGGTGCTTTCGTCTTTAAAATTGACTACGAGAACGTCGGTTTTAACGTTTTTAACAATATTCTCAATTTCTTTAACAGAATATTTGTCAGACATAAGCCCAAATTTTACAATCAGCTTGCCGTTTTGAACCGTGTAGTCAGAAGAAATCAGAATAGCAGTGACAAAAACTGAAATTACTATCGGCAAAAGCAAGCACAGGGCAATAGAAATATATCCGTACGTATCAATTGCTATTTCCGAGCTTAAGGAATTTATAAGCCTAATCAAATTCCACGTGAAACAGGCGATAGCCAAGAGGTAAATTGCCACAAAAAGTATTTTAAACGCGTTTGAAAATTTATATTTAAAGCGCATAGTCACCTCACAGGGGTTTTTATATAAGTATTATATACCAAATCTCCGCCGTTTGCAATAGAAAAATTGTGACAGTTTGAAAAAAAGACGTCCGTCAAGGCTACAGGCGACAAAAATGGCGTCTGATAGGGCTTAAAGTCTGCCAAAAAACCTTTTATGGGGCTAAAGAGCTTGATTAAATTTGCAAAAATGCCAAAACTGTGGTACAATAAACGGGATACAAAGGGTTATAGGTGCAAAAATGAGTATTTTAGAAATCAAAGGCTTAACACATCGCTACGACGACAGAGATTTGTTTGTAAAATCCGACCTCGTCGTAAATAACGGCGAGCATATAGGCGTAGTTGGTCTTAACGGTGCGGGCAAGTCGACCTTTATAAACATAGTGGCGGGCAAGCTCGTTCAGGACGATGGCGAAATTAAGCGTCAGCCAAATCTCAGAATAGGCTATCTCGACCAGCACGCAACGCTTGACAAGTCGCTTACCGTTATGGAATACTTGCGCGGTGCATTTTCTTATCTTGACGAAATAAACGCAAGGCTCGAAAAAATGTATGAGGATATGGGCTCGGCAGAGGGCGATGCACTTGACAGATTAATAGAAAAATCCTCGCGATTGCAAGAGCAGTTAGACGATGCGGGCTTTTATGATTTAGAGTCGCAAATAAAGAGGGTTGCAAACGGCTTGGGCGTTAATAAGTTTGGCTATGAGTCGGTTATTGGCACTCTTTCGGGCGGAGAAAGGGCAAAGCTGATGCTTTCTAAGCTCCTTTTAGAGGGGCAGGATTTGACCCTTTTAGACGAGCCTACCAACTTTTTGGACGTTGAGCACGTGGAGTGGCTTATCAAATATCTAAACGGTTATAAAAAGACCTTCCTCGTAATTTCGCACGACACGGTATTTTTAAACGAGGTTGCAAAGGTTATAGTCAGCATAGAAAACGGCATGATAAGAAAGTTCTCGGGCAACTACGACCAATATCTTGTTCAAAGAGAGATTTTAAACAAGCAGTATGAGGACGAGTATAACCGTCAGCAAGCCGAAATCAAAAAGCTTCAGGACTATATTGACAGAAACAAGGCAAGGGCGTCAACCGCCGGTATGGCTAATTCAAGAAAGAAGATGCTCGACCGCATAGAGGTTATGGCAAAGCCCTTGGTAGAAAGAGATTGTGAATTTAATTTCCCTTATATCGAGCTGAACTCTAAGGATATGCTTATTACCACCGATTTGAAGGTCGGCTACAGCCATCAGCTTATCCCCGACGTAAGCCTTCATCTTGGCTCGCAGACAAAGGTGTGGATAAGGGGTACTAACGGCGTTGGCAAGACTACGCTTATAAAAACGTTGCTCAGAAAAATACCCATGCTCGGCGGAAGATTTGCTTTTCACCCGGCATCTAAGATAGGCTACATTGAGCAGGACTTGAATTTTGATAACGGCAATCTGCCTGCATACGCAGTTTATCAAAACGCTTTTCCAAGAGCAACGCAAAAGGAAATCCGTTCAGCCCTTGCAAAGGTCGGCATTATAGGTGAGCTTGCAACAAAGCCCGTTTCAAACCTTTCGGGTGGCGAGATGATGAGGCTTAAGCTTGCAATTATGTGCCAGACGGCATCGAATATCTTAATACTCGATGAGCCTACAAACCATTTGGATATCAAGGCAAAAAAGGCTCTTAAGGATGCACTTTTAGCTTACGGTGGCGCGCTCATATTGGTAACGCACGAGCCCGACTTTGCCGAGGGAATTTGCAACGTAGTGTTCGACGCAAAAGAAAAATAAAAGGCTTAATTTATAAAAATACTGCAAATAATCGACTTATAGAGGGGTTTTAACTGCAAAATATGTTTATTTGTCCTATATGCAAGCAAAAACTTAATATATTGGGCGAAAAATACGCGTGCGCCAAAAACCACTCCTTTGACGTAGCCCGTCAAGGCTACGTTAATCTGCTTCCCGTATCGGGCAAAAAAAGCTTAAGCCCCGGTGATAACGAGCTTATGACAAACGCCCGACGCGAGTTTTTAAACGGCGGTTATTACGGCAAGCTTTTGGATAAGGTCTGCGCTCTTTTAAAGAGCTTTAACGTTAAAACGCTTGTCGATTCGGGTTGCTCAGAGGGCTATTATACGAGGCAAATGGCAGTCGCTTTTGCCGACGTTTACGCCTACGACATATCAAAATCGGCGATTAAGCTTGCATCTGCGACAGATAAAAAATCCCGTTATTTTGTGGCAAGTGCATTTCATATTCCCATTAAAGACGGGGCGGTGGATGCAGTTACAAAAATCTTCGCCCCCGATTCCCCAAGGGAATTTGCAAGAATTTTAAGCCCAAACGGCGTTTTGGTTGAGGTTATCCCTGCAGAGGAGCACCTGCTGGAGATAAAGCAGAGGCTTTATGATAACGTGCGGTTGAACAAGCTCGAAAAAGCAGAAAAGGAGTGCTTTGAAATCTTATCGGAGGAAAGGCTTAAATATTCGTTTACCCCTACAAAGGAGGGGCTTGAAAATCTCTTTAAGATGACCCCCTATTACTACAAAACCCCAAAGGATGGGCAAGAAAAGCTCCTAAGCGGCGAGATTTTTGCCGTAACTGCAGATTTTTTAATCAGAACGTATAAAAAACGCCGTTAAATTTTACTTTAGTAAAATATTAATAAAAATAATTGACATTAAAATTAACTTTGTCTATAATATAATAGGTTGGGGTATAAATACCCTGAAATAGCTAATTAATTATGTAAATAAATTTTCGGAGGTCATATTAAAATGGCAAATGTAAAAGTTGCAATCAACGGTTTCGGAAGAATCGGTCGTCTTGCATTCAGACAAATGTTCGGTGCAGAGGGTTATGAAGTAGTTGCTATCAACGACTTAACCAGCCCTTCAATGCTTGCTCACCTTCTTAAGTACGACTCTGCTCAAGGCAGATACGCTCTTGCAGATACCGTTTCTGCAAACGACGAAGAAGGTACTATCACCGTAAACGGAAAAACTATTAAAATCTACGCTGAAAAGGATGCTGTAAACTGTCCTTGGGGCGCACTTGACGTAGACGTAGTTTTAGAGTGTACCGGTTTCTACTGCTCTAAGGCTAAATCTGAGGCTCACCTTACTGCCGGTGCAAAGAAGGTTGTTATTTCTGCTCCTGCAGGCAACGACCTTAAGACTATCGTATTCAGCGTAAACGAGGGTACTCTTACCGCTGATGACAAAATCATTTCTGCTGCATCTTGTACTACTAACTGTCTTGCTCCTATGGCAAACACTCTTAACAAGCTTGCAGAGGTTAAGAGCGGTATCATGACTACCGTTCACGCTTTCACCGGCGACCAAATGGTTCTTGACGGTCCTCACAGAAAGGGCGACCTCAGAAGAGCAAGAGCTGCTGCTGTTAACATCGTTCCTAACTCTACCGGCGCTGCAAAGGCTATCGGTCTTGTTATTCCTGAGCTTAACGGCAAGCTTATCGGTTCTGCTCAAAGAGTTCCTGTTCCTACCGGCTCTACTACTATCTTAGTAGCAGTTGTAAAGGGTAAGGTTACTAAAGACGACATCAACGCTGCTATGAAGGCTGCATCTAACGATTCATTCGGTTACACCGAAGAGCAACTCGTTTCTTCTGATATCATCGGTATCACCTACGGTTCACTTTTTGATGCTACTCAAACTATGTGCACCTATATTGCTGAAACTGATGAAACTCAAGTTCAAGTTGTTTCTTGGTACGACAATGAAAACTCTTACACCAGCCAGATGGTAAGAACTATTAAGTATTTCGCTCAAATCTAAGGCTTTATAAACATCGTTATACTTTGTTTCTAAAAAGGGCAAGCGATTGGAATGACCAACAAGGTCTATTCCTTCCGCTTGCCCTTTTTGAGCCTCGTCTAACTCGTTTCTAAAGCCTTAGAGAATACTTTGCAAGGGGCAAATAATCACGGGCGGAGCGTCACGCTCCTGACCAACAAGGTCTGCCAAGTCTTTTCGGGCTCACGAGCCTTGTATTGCTCGGCTCTAAAGCCTCAAAAGACTAAACGTTTTATCTAACTCGTTTCTAAAGCCTTGACAAAAAAGCTTTTGTATGACATAATATATACAATATCCCCCCACGGGGGATATAAGAGGAGATTTAAAATGGAAAAACATCAGCATACAAAAGCAGTGTTAAATAGGGTATCTCGCGCTATAGGTCATTTAAATGCGGTAAAAAGAATGATTGAAGAGGAAAGAGATTGTAGTGAAGTGCTTATTCAGCTGTCGGCAATTAAGGCGGAAATAGTTAACGTAAGCAAGGTTATTTTAAAGGACCACGTAGACCATTGCATAGTCGACGCAATAAAAGCTAACGACGAAGAATCAATAGCAAGCCTTAAAGAGGCAATAGACAGGCTATTATGACAAAATCAATTAAAACAGGTATATTCTTAGCCGTTTTAGCGGCGTGCTTGTATGCAATAAATTCTCCGTTTTCTAAAATATTATTAAATTATATGCCGTCAACGCTTATGGCAGGACTCTTATACATAGGCGCAGGGCTTGGAATGGGCGTTATCGCAGTTTTCCGCAAGATAAACAAGTCCGAAAAACAAGAGGTACGGCTTACAAAAGTCGAACTGCCGTTTACCGTTGCAATGATATTACTCGATATCGCTGCGCCCATTTGTCTTTTGATAGGGCTAAAATCCACAACGGCTGCAAACGCATCCTTACTCAACAATTTTGAGATTGTAGCAACTGCAATTATAGGTCTTATGGTATTTAAAGAAAGGGTTAGCCCAAGGCTATGGCTTGGAATACTTTTCGTCACGCTGTCTTGCGCGCTGCTTTCGTTTGAAGATGTTTCGGGCCTACGTTTTTCATTTGGCTCGCTGTTTATTCTGCTTGCATGCGTGTGTTGGGGAATAGAAAACAACTGCACGCGAAAAATTTCTTCTAAAGACCCCTTGCAGATTGTCCTTTTAAAAGGAATTTTTTCCGGCTTTGGCTCGGTTGTTATAGGGCTTTGCATAGGTGAGAAAATAACTGTAATTTGGAGCGTGTTTGCTGTTCTTGGCGTAGGGTGTGTAGCCTACGGTCTCAGCATATTTTTCTACGTGCACGCGCAGAGAATTCTGGGTGCGGCAAGGACAAGCGCATACTATGCAGTTGCGCCGTTTATAGGCACTCTTTTGTCGCTTATAATTTTTAGAGAGCTACCGCATTACACCTATTTCATTGCACTTGGATTAATGGTTATAGGCGCATGGCTTAGCGCAAACGACGAGCCGATTTTTAAAAAGCCCAAAAAGGAAGAATAAAACAAAAAGACTGACGATTGTTAGTCTTTTTTTTATACGTTGCTTTACAAATAAAAAATTAACCGTTAAATATTTCGTGTATCTTTATATTTAAAGTGCGGGCAATTTTGAAAAGTATTGCCAAATCAAAATCAAGGCTACCCGTAAAAATCAGCTCTAAATCTTGAGGCGAAATATTACATTTCTTGCAAAAGTCAACCCTTGTCAAATCGTTGTTTGCCATATAAGAGGTAATAAGGTCTAAATTCACGTCGTTTTTCATACAAATTTCTCCTAAAAATAAAATCTAATAATATTGTATACGGCTAATAGCAGTATGCCAAGACAAATAAGGCTAAAAGCAGTATAATATATATATGAATAAATTTTGTGAACGCTTTAGACAAGCTTTAGAAGACAATGGAATATCGCAAAATGCTTTTGCTAAAAAGATAGGAATGTCGCAGGGAGTTATAAACAATTACTGCACAGGCAAACGAGAACCTTCGTTAGATGCGTTAGTATTAATTTGCAGGGAGCTTGGCGAAAGTGCAGACGTTTTGTTGGGCATAAAGGAATAATAAAAAACCACGGAAATTACCGTAATAGGCATAGGGATTTTTACGGTAAACCTCAGGGTTTCAAATTAACAAGTTAAGGCGTGGCGTGATGCCACGCCTTTTATTCCGTAAAATTATAGATATTATTCCAAAACGTCTTGACATTGTTCCGTAAAATGAGTATAATATTCCATATAAGGAGTGATTATTATGGCAATGAACGCAAAACAAGTAGCTGAAAAGTGGAATATTTCCGATAGACGTGTTAGAACGCTATGCGCTAACGGTCAAATTGACGGTGCTTATCGAATTGGAAAGATTTGGTATATTCCTGATGGCGCGGATAAACCTCAAGACGGTAGAATTAAAGCCAAAGAAAGTTTAACTGCGCTTATTGAAAAGAAAAAAGCGGAGCTTGATTCTCGTCGTCCACTTACCGAAGGCGAAGTACAAAGACTTTACGAAGACTTTATGATTGAGTACACCTATAACTCAAACGCCATTGAAGGTAATACCCTTACGCTTCGTGAAACGGATATGGTACTTCGGGGGCTTACTATCGACCAAAAACCGCTTAAAGACCATATGGAAGCCGTTGGTCATAAAGACGCTTTTTATTTTGTTGTTGACCTAGTAAAAGAAAAGGCAGAGCTTACCGAGTACGTTATAAAACAAATTCACACGCTTGTTCTTGCCGATAAACCTATGGATAAAGGCACGTATAGAAAAGTTCCCGTTCGTATTCTTGGTGCTCATCACGAGCCTGTGCAACCTTATTTAATCGAGCCCAAAATGAACGAGCTTTTGCAAAACTTCAAAAACGACAATACAAATATCGCTGAAAAACTTGCTCTTTTCCATATCAATTTTGAAGGCATTCACCCCTTTATTGACGGAAACGGCAGAACGGGAAGATTGCTTGTTAATTTAGAACTTATGAAAGCGGGCTATCCACCGATTGATATCAAGTTCACCGATAGAAAGAGATATTACGACGCATTCGATAGTTATCACGTCAAAAAAGATTTGTCACAAATGACTAAACTTTTTGCTGAATATATCAACGCAAGGCTTGATGAATATTTAAAGATTTTACATTAAGAGAATAGTATTTACAAAGGAACTATTAATCATGAGAGAATATCACGTAACTCATTTGTTAGGTGGTAACCAAGAAGTTGTAATTTTTAAGCCTTTAAATGATTTTGAGATTTTGTTGGAGGTTTATATAAAAATTGAAACCCCTTATGATAATATTTTTAAAAAACTTGTTGAAGAAAATGTTTTTGGTTGGTTAAGCGCAAAGGGTTTTGAGAAAAGCTTCATTACTAAATCAACTCATTGGATGAATAGTAGTGAATTGTTTAAGCATGAAAATGCAAATTATGTTGTTTATTATTTGATAGATGAAACAAATAAGCAAATGAAAAGTGCCACAACTCGCACTTTTGACTTTAAGCATATGGGAAACCCATATCTATTTTTTAAGCAAAGAAAAAGAACTTAGATTTTCACGTCTAAGTTCTTGTTTTCTTTTTAACCGCTTAAAAACTTCAATACTATAAAATTTTAATTGTTTCTAAAAATCCCTATGTCTATTACGGTTTCCCGTGGTTTTTTATTGCTAGAATTTTAGCATTTCTTGTCGGTAATTTTATTTTGCTTAATTTTTCGACGAAACATCTACTTTAATCTCTTGAGTTTGTGTATTTTTTACTTTTATAACTGTAATTATTATTCTATTCTCATCATTCTATATCCAACACCAATATGCGTTTGAATATACTGTGGAGAATCCGGTTCTATTTCAATCTTCTTTCGAAGCGTTGCCATAAATACACGCAAGGACGCAACGTTGCTTTCCCAAGCCGCGCCCCAAATCTTTTGAGTTATAAAGGTATG
>JAFVQT010000047.1 GCA_017504655.1 Clostridia bacterium
CTTCTTCAAGTTTTTAGCGGGCAAGGCAAAGGATATTGCAATAAGCAACGTAGCATTGCCGGTCGGCAACTACTATATAGACAAGTACGTAAAGGATATCATAGTCATTTTTGCCGAAGAGCTTAACAAACTGTACTCTAAGCAATATAAAGTCAATTCGGTAAAAAGCGTGTCGCAGCCTGTCGTAGAGGAGGGTGTGTGATATGCTGGGAACTGTTTTTGAATGGATAGGACTGTTTGTTGGCGGACTTGTTTTAGGGCTTGTTATAGTTTTATTGATAAAGATAAAATCCACCAAAAAAATCATCTTAAAAAAGATAAACCAAAAGAAAAAAATTGCTCCGCGTGACAGGGCAAGCATAGATGCGATTATAAAAAGACAGCGTAAAATATACAAAAAGAAAAACCGCTTTCACGTTTTTAAAACGGTAATAGGCTTAAAACCCAAATCAAAAGGATATTTTGCCATGTACGGCGATATTATAAACGGCGTTGCAAAATTGCAAAACCCCGACAGTCAAAAGCCATTTTTAGAGTTTTCTATATCTCAGGCCTTTGATTTTATCGACTGCGTTACGGTTGACTTAGAAGAGATTTTAAACGCTTTGGACATGCCGGTGCTTAAAGAAATAGACCTTGCTACTATGTTTGGCGTGGTAGATATTACTAAGCGGTTTTCCGATATCAAGCTCATAAAGGGTGCAAAGCGTATAACAAAGCCCATTAAGCCATTTATAAAGCTGTTTAAGGTGTTAAATCCCGTAAAATGGGTTACGGGTACGGTAACGGCAATCTGCACGGCAAGCTTAACGAGAGATTTGATATTCGCTGCGGCAGATATCGTCGCTTGGGAATTTGCGCAGTTTTATGCTCAGTGCAAAAATGAAAGATACCCGTTGGTAGCTTAAACCTCAAAAAGTACTTTACAAAAATGCGTTAAGCGTATATAATTAACATACTTTCGATTGTTGCAATCGTTATAGAATTTTGGAGGAAAAATGAAAGTAAGAATTAAAAAGTTGACCGATAGGGCGATTATTCCCACTTATGGCAGTGTAGGTAGCGCAGGTGGCGACCTCTATAGCGCAGAAAAAGAGGACGTGGCTATAGCTCCGTCGCAAACAGTTCTGATAGGCACAGGTCTTGCGGTTGAAATTCCGGACGGATACGTAGGGCTCGTGTATGCAAGAAGTGGCTTGGCTACTAAAAGCGGACTTGCGCCCGCAAACAAGGTAGGCGTTATTGACAGCGACTACCGTGGAGAGATAAAGGTTGCCCTTCATAACCATTCTAAAGAGGAAAGGGTGGTTGCAAGAGGTGAGAGAATTGCTCAGATGGTAATTGCTCCTTATCTTAAGGTTGAATACGACGAGGTTGAGGATTTAACCGACACCGCACGCGGTGAAGGTGGCTTTGGCTCTACGGGTAAGAGATAAAATTGCTCCCATCGGCTTTTTACCGATGGGAGTTTTTATATAATTTGAAAAATTTTCATTATATTATATAAAAATATAATAAAATGTACTTTATTTGCATTGACAAAAGCAATTAAAAAGTATAAAATAGATATGATTATTTATAAATTACGATATTCGTAGGAGTTTTATCTATGAAAAACAAAAAACGTTTAGGTTTTCTTTCAGCAATAATGGGTATTTGCATTACAGCAACCCCAATCGTTGGCACACTTGCCCTTGCTGATGGCGAACCAACCTTGTACACAGCACAAAACGACGTTAACGTTGCATTTTTCGAAAACGACGTTGATTACTTTAAGGATGGCGACAAGACTGTAGACCTTTCGTCTAAGGATTATCCCAACTTAAGATTAGAGGTTAAGCTTGGCGGAGTTGAGCTTACCGAAGGCTCGGATTATTTCTATAACAACGGTACTATTATTTACGGCTCAGTCGGTGACTATACTTTAACCCTTTACGATAACAAGGGCACGCCTGACAAGGCAGACGATACTGTTGCATCTCAACCTGCAACCGTAACCGTAAAAGGTAAAAACGACGTAAATGCTCCTAAATACGATTTGACCGATGCCGATAAAATGACGGCTTTCGAAGAGGCTTTAGAAGCTAAGGTTAGCGGTCTTGACGAAAAGACTACCTCGTTTGAGCTGCCTTCCTCTTTCTGGCAGTTGCTTGATTTAGACGTTTTCGAGTCTAAGCATATAGTTTCTAAGCTTTACGTAGCAAAGCCAAAGTCGGATTTCTCAGTAGTTAACACCTCTTGGAGAAGCTCTTTATCAAAGGTAACCGTTGCTGATAACGGTACTTACGCATTTTACGTAGAGGTTAAGGACTGCTACGGCAACGAGCTCGTTGTTGACAGAGATACGATGATTCAAAAGGTAGACGGATGGTATAAGACGGTAAGCGATAACGGCACTCCGGACGATGACACCGACGATATCTTAGAGCGTGTAATTCCTATCTTCTCGTTTGACTATGCAAAGGAAGTTCGTCCTTTAGCTACAGTAGATGCAAAGGTTACAAGCGCTATAATCGGCGTAGAGTATACTTCAGGTAAGGTTACAAGCGAAAACGTCGGTCGTATTAAGGTAACTCTTTACTACACGGACAAGTCTGTTGAAAATGTAACCGTAGCAGATTTAAAAAACTCTACAAACGGATGGGTTAAGGCAACCTCCGAGCACGCTACCTTTGGTGATCTCAGCGCAACCGCGCTTAAGTTTACACCTAACGTAAAGGGCTCGTTTGCATACATGATTTCGGCTACCGGTTCTGATATCGAAAACACTAAGATTGAAACTTGTAGTAAGATTATCACCGTAACTAAGTCTGTTCAAGAGCAAAAGCTTGTAAACGTTAAGTTCAGAAACTTCCTTAAAAACAACTGGCTCTCACTCGTATTCCTCGCAATTGCTTTCCTTTGTATAGTAGGTATAATCGTACTTGCCTTCTACAAGCCAAAGGATGCTGAAGAGGTTGCAGCTAAAAAGCGCGCAAAGAAAGAAAAGATTGAAGACCCTGAGGACGAAGAAAAGTCTGTAGAAACCGAAGAGTCCGAAGAGGTTGAAGAAGCAGAGGAAGCTCCCGCAGAAGAGGCTGAAGAAGCAGAGGAAGCTCCCGCAGACGAGGCTGAAGAAGCTGAAGAAGCTCATGCAGATGAGGCAGAAGAAACTCCTGCTGAAGAGCCTGCTCCTGCTGAAGAGGCACCCGTAGAAGCTCCGGCCGAAGACGTTAAGCCTGAAGGCGATAACGCATAATCTAACAGCATAATAAACGTTTGCCCGACCGATTGGTCGGGCAATTTTTATCTTAGGGCTGAGCAAAAGAAAACAGAGTTATTTTTTTAAAAAAAGTGGCTATAAGGCGTTTAAACGCCTTATAGCCACTTTTTTATTTGTTTTTAAAGATTATGCAAAAGAGTGTTCCTTTATCTAAAGCAGAAACAACCTTAAGCTCTAAGTCTAATATTTCAGCTATAGTTTTAACTGTAGAAAGACCTAATCCGTTGCCGTGTGTAGAACGGGATTTATCCCCTCTGAAGTACTTGTCGTACATACGTTTTTGAGTTTCCTCATCCATGCCGATACCGTAGTCCTTTACGTGTACCGCAACGTGTCTGTCGGTTTTCTCAATAAATATTTCAACTCTTCCGCCGTCGTGTGAAAATTTAACAGCGTTTTGTATTACGTTTATAAAGAGCTGACTCGTAAGCTCGGCATTTGAATACGTTGTGATCGTCAAAATCCGCAATAATTTCTATATCTCTCTTTTCCCAATCGTTCTGGAGTAAAAGCACGCTCTTTCGAATTTGCTCGGATACGTTATAATATTCCTTTTGTATTTCAAGGTGAGAGTTTTTAAGTCTGTCAAGCATCAGTGTGCTTGCGGTAAGGTCAATAAGCCTGTCAGACTCGGAAACAATAATAGACAGATATTCCTGTGTTTCCTCGGGTGAAAGATTGCCCTTATAAATAAGCCTCGCAAAGCCTCTTATAGAAACGATAGGGGTTTTAAGCTCGTGCGAGAAGTCGTTTATAAAGTCGTTCTTTTCCTTATCGGAAAGAGCCAGCCTGTGAGCAACGGCAATCAGCACGTCGCCAACCTTTTTATACTCGCCCGAAAGGTCCTCAAGGTCGATGGAATATTCACCCTTTAAAATTCTGTTACACGCATCGTAGAGTGCTTTTGCCTGCGTCGTACGGCTTACGTACTGTCTGTAAAAGAGGAAAAATCCTGCGACTACAGAGCATATAAATATGAACAGTAAAAAGACGTAGCCGTGTGCAATATTAAAGGTGAGCGCGCCCGATTTTGCAAATAGCATTATAGGAGCGATGCAAAAAATTGCAGTTACTAAAATGCAGATAAGTCCGTATATAAGCTCAAAAACGGCAGGTTTACGCTTTTTTTTAGGCTTGCTTTTAGGGTGCAATGCCTTGTTTTTCTTGTCATTCATCAGTTTTTACCGCCTTATATCCAAGCCCTCTGACAGATTTGATTTCTATCGAGGTTACTCCGTCAAGCTTTTCTCTAATGCGGTTTACGTGTACGTTTAAGGTATGGTCGTTTTTATCCGAGTAACCCCATACGTCTTCCATAAGCTCGTTTCTGGTAAATATTTTGCCAAGCGAAGAAAGGAGCTTAAACAGTAATAAAAATTCCTTTTGCGTAAGGTCTGCATCCTTGCCGTTTACTGTTGCCGACATCTTTGTGTAGTCAAGCTCAAGCTCGTTAAATTTTATCTTTTGCTCGGATGCGCTCTTTGCTCTGCGAAGAAGAGCTTTTATGCGTAAAATCAATTCCTCCTCGTCAACGGGCTTTGTCATATAGTCGTCTGCCCCCACCATGAAGCCGTAGTGCTTGTCAGACGGCGTTTGCTTTGCCGTTACGATTATTATGGGAATATCGGGATTTTCACGCCTCAGCTGTTCGGTAAGGCGGAATCCGCTCAGGTCGGGAAGCATTATGTCGCAAAGAACCAAATCGGGCTTCTCATTTTTAAAAAGAGCTATTGCCTCTGCGCTGTTTTCTGCAGGAATCGGCTTAAATCCGGCATTTCTCAAAACTACGGACATCAATTTTCTAGTGCTGAAGTCGTCTTCGACTATGAGTATACTAAACATAACGCCCTCCTTTTTTCAGCTATCTGTACCATATTATAACACATTTTTTTAATTAAAAAAAGAAA
>JAFVQT010000048.1 GCA_017504655.1 Clostridia bacterium
ACGGTGAAGTCGTCAATAAGAACGTACGCATCTGAACCGTTTAATTTCCAGTTGCCTACCTCACTGCCAAAGTAGAGATAGTAAGGTCCGCCTGCAGGAAGAGTGAATTCTACCGTAGTCCACTGCCCTAAGGTTGCGCCCGGCATAAACGCCTTGCTTGAGTCTGCCGCTGCGTATATGTCAAGACCTGTATTTGAGGTTGTGTATACCAATCCCCACCACTGCGCTGACGTTCCTTCAGGAATAAAGTATTTGAACGATACGGTTGAACCGCCTGCGTATGCATTTGCAGTTATCTGAGATACGGTTTCTCCGCTCACGTTGAAGATATACTTCATTGAATACTCGCCGGGGAATTCAGGACCGGCAGGAGCGATATAACCGTCTGCAAGCTCAACTGCGTCAGGGGTATTTACGTTAAAGATTGACGCTTTTAAGCCTTGGTTAAAGGTTTCTGTAACGTCGCCAACCTTAAAGTCGTCTATAAGTATAAAGCCTTCGCCCGGGTTACCTGCTTGTGCGCCCCATTCCAACGCTGCACCAGCAATATAAATGCAACCGTCGCTCGGCATTGTAAAGCTGAGTGAAAGCCATTGACCTCTGGTTACCGGGATGTCCGCTACCCAACCGCTGTAAATAGAGGTTTTGGTCGGGTCTGTAGCAACACAGACTTTAAGCCAAGTTCCGTCTTTAATAGTTGCGTTTTCGTCAACGTAGTACATAAACGAAACTTCAGTTCCTGCAGAATAAGCATCTTTAGTAATAAAGCTTGCGGGAACGTCCTCGCCATAGTTGATGTTGTCTATTATAATCTTTGCTGAAAATTCACCGTTAATCGGCTCTTCCTCTTCGGGTCTTGGAGAAATTACGATATTGTAAGGAACGTTTACAAACGTAACGATTTCTTCGGGAAGAATCGGAGCTGATTCACCTTCTACCACGTAATTTGGATTACCGTGAATATCAATGAGCTCAACCTCTCCCTCAAAGTCTTCAACGTACGACACGCCGTCTTCGGTAACAGTAAAGTTATCTATAAGCATATGGTTGCCGTTCCACTCTCCCTTTGCGGAAGAGATGTAAACGTATACGTTGCTTTCACCGGGAATAATAAGGCTGACGTGTGACCACTCACCCGGTGTGATTTGGCTGTTTACGTCCTGACCGAAGCCATTTACGTGCGCATACATGTCCGTGCTTGAAAGGTCGTCAGTCCAACAAACTGTAATCCAACAGTTTTCAAAGCCCTTGCCTTGAGATTCGTAATACTCTTTTACCTCGATAGGTACATAAATATCAAATTCTACGGTAGAGCCGCCGCAGTAATACGTGCTGGTAATAAACGAAACGATTGTTGCACCGGTGTTGTCGCCCGGGCAGTTTAATCTGTCAACGTTGATAGAAGCTACCGTATTGTCGGGATTTACCGTAACGCTTCCGTTCGTAGATTCGTTTCCGTCAAAATAGCCGTCGCCTTCGCCTTCAGCCCAGCCCTTTAAAACAGCCTCGTCCTCAGCCGAGAAGCTTTCGTGTCTTAACGCCATCTGAGCAACGTATTCTACACTGCGAACGTTGTTTGCCGTTAAATCGGTATAAACGTAGTTATCCGCTTTTTCAATAAATGCTATCGCCGCATAATCAACTGCTAAATTTTCTTCCTCAACTGAGAAATAAGCCTTGATTCTGTGAGCGTCGTCCGCAGCAAACGGCGTGCATATAATTTTTTCGTAAGCCAAGCCGAGCTCTGCGAGCCTTTCAAAGTAATCTCCGGTGATTGAATTGCTGACTAAAAGAGCCTCTTCAACCACCAATACGCCGTAAGATGCATCCGTATCCAAAGCATCCACTCTTGCAGTGAAAATAAGAGCGGGATCCTCGGCGTCTATTTTAAGACTTGCGCCATTTTCCAACACGATAGTTGACGTTGTTAAGCTTTCGTCTGCCTTTGCTGAGTTTGTAAGTGACGTAAAGCCGAATACGAGCGCAATTGCCATTATCATACTGCAAATAGCCGTTGCAATATTTTTAACATTTTTTCTCATTTTGCTCTCCTTATTATTTGTGGAATACTCCACTGTATTTTTGTGGATTACTCCACCTTATCATTACTTTTGCTCTGCCGTATAGAGCATATACGGCAAAGCTTATTTATATTCCGTAGCTTAAAGCAATCAGATACCGTATTCCTCTTGCCATCTAGCCCAGTTACCCTTTACGTAATTGTAATCTTCTACAATCTTAGATTCAGGAGTGTTTGTAACCGGATCTTGAAGAACTAACTTACACCAATAAGATCCCTTTGGATAAAGGCTTACAACGCCGTCTATTGCAAGAGGGCTGGTAGAATACGCAGAGTAAAGGTAACAGCTGTTTGCTATACCGATTACACTCTTGCCGAAGAATGACAAATCTGCGTAATCTGCAGAGGTTGGGTCAAGGTTGTATTTTACGGGACGTACAGCGTTTGTGTACTTGGTGTAAATAATACTTGCCTCGTCAGAGCACAAGAACTTGAGGAAGTCTACTGCAACCTCTTTGTTATCGCAGTTTTCGGGGATAAAGTAGTACGCGCCGTAAGAAGCGTCCAATACTCTCTTGTTTTGCTGAGTGGTATAACCTTCCGCGTGAAGAATGTTACCGCTTGCATCGGACATTTCGGGAAATGCAAACATTCCCATTTCAACGCCCGGATTTTGCTCGAGAACTGCAGACATCTCGTTTTCAAACCAAGAGCCGTTAAGCATCATTGCAGACGTTCCGCTTATAAGCTCACCTTGCGCTTGATGGTGATCTATAGCCATACTGCCGTTTCTTGCATAACCGCCGTCGTTTCTGTCTGCTAAGAACTTAACGAGGTTTTCGTGCGCCAGTTGCTTGCCTTGGCTTATTTTGCTTGTAGGAGCAAAGAGCTCTGCACTGCCGTAATCGTAAAACTCGTCGAGGTTTGCAATACCTGCATATTGGTAAAGCCAATTGTCTATTGCAAGATAAAGATATCCGTCTGCCGCAGCTCCGCAGTAGGTTATTGGGTTAACAGTTCCGTTTGTGTCAGAGATAATTTGCTTGCAAAGGTCTTCAAGCTCCTTCGTTGTGGTAGGAATTTGCCAGCCATATTGATCGAATAAGGTTGCATTGTAAACGAAGCCCGTTACAGAAGAGTATTCGGGGAAGCAATAGGTCTTGCCGTTTAACGTACAAGCTGAAACAGCCTTGGAATCAAGGTTTGCTCTTACCGGAAGGTTAGCCTCTGCATAGCCCTCGCCAAAGGTAGTGTCAAGCATAGAAGAAAGGTTCATAGCCTTGCCGTTAAGACCAAAGTTAATGATTTGAGTAAGATCTCTTACAGAATAAACGTCTGCAACGTTTACGCCGTTGTTTACCTGGTTTTCTACGTTTGAGTTAATTTCGTAGTCAAAGCGAAGCTTAACCTGTACTCCCGGATTTTTTGCCATGTAAGCTTTAGCAAGCTCTCTGTAAGGGGTTTCACCGTAGCCTGCCAAAAGCACTGCAAATTCAACCTCACCCGTAATTTCGACATTGGTAGATTCGCTGTTTACGGTGCTTTCGTCGGTGCTGGTATTTCCACCTCCGCCACCGCCACATGCACTGGTAGACAAAGCGAGTAATGAAGTAAGTCCTACGCAAAGAAATTTTTTAAATTTGTTCATTTTATTCTCTCCTTAAGATATATAAAATTATAATTTTCAGTAATTACATTTTAATAGTTACCTGTTTCGGCGTAAAATACCGCTACTAACACAACGTCGTCGCCGTAAGTGAACTCTCCGCCCTCAAAAACAGTATCCGTTCCTTTGATAACCCAGCACTTGAATTGATATTGGCAATCAACTGTAGGAAGAGTTATCACTTCGCCGTCTTGCACCTGCATTTGCTCGGGAGCAGCAACTCCGTTTACATTAACCTCAAACGTTATGGTATAAACTTCTATCACGGGTTCGCTGACATCCTCGCTTTCGCTGTCAGATTGCTGTTCGGACTGAGATTCTTCCTCAGACTGAGATTGCTCCTCGGACTGAGATTCCTCCTCGGACTGAGATTGCTCTTCCGAGTCCGGCTCAACAACAGACTCCTTCTGCGAAGTCGGTTCGCCTACGCTATCAGATCCCGATTCCTTACTGTCGCCAAAGCAAGCGAAGAGTGAAATCGAAAACACGAGAGCAAGCACTAAAATCAAAAACTTTTTCATCATGATTCTCCTTTATTTTTATTTTGGCTACAAAATTGATTTAAGCCGTCAATAAGCCGTAGCCTTTTATCTTAATCACAACGCTTTACCGTTGCGATAATTTTAGGTTTAACCTTTTACTTAAGAGGGATTACAAATCTGCCTTCACCCGAGTAGAGATTAAAGGTATAAGTTCCGTCGGTATTCAAAGGAACTATGATTCTCTGACCTAATCTGTACATCAGAAGAGCTCTTGCATCGTTAAACTTAACGGTCACCTGATTGTCCTTTTGGAAATATGGGTCGGTAAAGTTTACAAGCATGAACGCATCGTTGCCGTCTTTATCTTTAAAATAGGTCATAAGCGCGTCCTCAGTAGATTCAATGCTTGCAATTCTCGGATGCTCTGCGCTCTTGCTTATCATATTTGCAAAGTTTTGGTTATCTACCATTGGGTCTGCGTTATTGTACATTACGCCCTCCCACTCAAAGTTGAGATAAGCGTCCTCAAAGGCATGCACCTCGTTGTTTACCGTCTTGGCGCAATCGTAAAGCCAGGTATATTCGCCCGTAGAATAACTTAAAAGCGCCCAGTCGGCATCCGCGCTGTCATCTTGCGCATCGATATATTTATAATACTTTATTTCCTTTGAGCCGAACGCCAGCGCACAGTAAATCTGAAATCTTAAATCACCTATGCTGGACATTGACCTAAGACCTGTAAAGTCACCTACCGTCTGAATAAACGTTCTCATCTCAATCGGATTGTCGGTATTTCTCGTTTCTTTACACTTTTTAGCTATAAGATCAAGATTAAACAAATACTGAGTCTTCATTGCACTGCCCGTGTATGCATTTGCCTTAAACGGATAGAAGTCATAAGAAACGTAGCCTATGATAGGCGCGATATCCTCAAAGTATTTATTAACGTAATCCTCATAGGTTTTATAGCCTTGATTAGAAACCGAGCTGCCTATATACGACGGATAAAGGTTAACCATTACCTCGCCCTGTCCGTTACCGTTTAGTCCTACGTATTTTTCATAAAGCTCTGCCTGCCATGCAATGCCGTCAAGCTCCTCGTAAAAGGGCTCGTCAAAGGCAAAGTTTCCACCGTACGCAGGATGATTTATATATTGATTTTCTTCAGAAAACATTGCGGATATTACTTCGTCGTAATTTTCGTACGTAAGAGGAATTCCCAGCCTTTCCAATTCTCTGCTGAGTCCGTAAAAGGTCCAATCTCTTACGTAGTACTTTAATCCGTATTTTTCACACATGTCAAGGGCTTGCAAAGCAACCTCTTCCGCCTTTTTACTCTTTGCAATTATTTGCTCCTTGGGGCTAAGACCCGAAGGCGATACTGCGTTCCCCTCGTAAAGGGCAATCACGTGAGTAAAGCCGGCCTCCGCAACCTTTTGGAAGTGATAGTCGGTAAAGGTATTTACAGCACCGCTTTTTGGCGGCGGACAAGGCCCTGCATATGCGGTAATCTGAACGTAGTCGTCCGTCGAATACTCAGGAGCTACAATATCGGTTATATCATACTGTCCGCCCTGCTGCAGGCTACTACCGCCACTGCTGTTACAGGATACACCTACAGATAAGGTAAGCAAGCCTGCAAGAGCAAGAGATATTATCTTCTTCATAGCCTTCTCCTTTTTAGTGTTTTTTTCTTCTTACAAGACAAGCACCCAAAAGCGCAAGAGCCGTTAGCCCTGCTCCACCTGTAACCGCACCCTTGCAGCCGCCTGAGCTACCCGAGCCGGAGCCTGAGCTTGCCTCATCCTTTACCTGACCGTTTAATCTGATTTCTTCTTCCCAATTTACGTCTACGTCGGGCTTGGTATAAACATGCTCGATGATTGGGTCGGCATAGATGGTTTCGGGAACCTCGTTATCTGCAACCTCGTAAATAGGCGACGTGTTTGCCATTGAGAAATTATCTATTTTAAACGACGTCCAGCCGGTACAGCGAATTGCCTGATAGCCCGAAGTGTTTACACCCTTTATTTCAGCGTAGAGAACGTATTCACTCTCGCACGCCTTCTTTATATAAAGTTTTAAATTCTCGTTAGTTGCGTCCGATACCCAACGGAAGCATACGGCATCACCTGCTTTAATTTGTCCTTCCGTCTTGCTGACGTTATCAAACTGAATGTTTCTGAAAAGCGATGCAGGTATTTGCCTGTGATTGATAACTGTTATCGATTCCGTATCGGTAGTGGATCTGTTATTAAAGAATGCCCACACGCCAACACTGTTTACACCCGCTACAGGCACTATAGTTACGCCAAACATTACGTTAAGACCGTAATCGGTTGCACCTGCCGTAGGTCTTCCAACGTCAAGACCTATCCACTTGTCGTTTGCAGTTCTGCCCTCGCTCACGTCAATACTGCAAAGCTGGAAATCCATAATATAGCTGTCGTATTGATGCGCAGGACCAAAGAACGTCTCGTCTGAGCAGTTGTCGAAATAGAGCTTGCCGTCCTCTACAACAATTGCTCCGGCGTTGTTTGATACAATAAAATCCTCCGTTCCCTCGTTGCCAAAGAAATCGTTAGAGAAATTATGCGTAACAGACTTTGTTACCGGCACGTAATAGGTCGTTTGCTTAATTACAACGTTATCGATATTCACAGTGCCTGCGGTATCGCTTAAAGCAGCAAAGCCAACGTGTCCGACGTAGGTATCTGCAAGCGGAAGATTTGCCCTTAAATTGCCGTCCTCGTAAACCTCTACCGAGCAATCCTTATAAACCTTAATGCTGATATCCGCTCCCTTTTTAGAGGTTACCTGGATAAGACTGTTAGTTATGTCGGTTTCTTCAACTATCTGACTGTCTGCATATTTAATCACTCTGCCGTAATCCTTGCCGATTACGTATGCGTAACCGTTTTGTCTTGGGTCGGATGAAGAGCTTTCAAGGCCGAAAACAAACGCTACCTCGTCGGTGCTGCTTTTAGTCATCTTTACCCTAAAGCTTGCCTCGAAAACGATTATTCCCTCGGCAATGCTCGTTTCCTCGTCTATTTTGACGTTGCTAACCACTCTGTCACCTGCTTTTGCATTGGTAATTTCAAGAGTGTTATTATCCATAATCTTGAGAGCTACTCCAATATTACCGTCCGGATAAGTACGGAGCTCTTCAGACCTTATGCCGGACGTAAAGTCATCCGCTGCAGTCATATTGGAGCCTACAACCCTTATATCGTCGATATTGCTGCCGTGACCTCTGCCCTCAAAGCCGAATAAAACGTAAGCGTTTTTATAGCTTATATCCTCGCTGATGCCTGCCCCTATAAGACTGTCTTTAGCATCCTGACGGGTTCCTGTTATGGTAAATATAGGCTCTTGCGGAAATTCCGTATCGTCGATTGTGTCACCTCTCAATGCAACGTATACCTCAAGAGTCGTATCAGAGGTGGGAATAAGCTTAAAGCTTACCCAGGTTTCGGCTACACTGCCGTACTCTTGGATATATTCCGGAAAAATATCTCTCCATTGCTTACCAAAATCCGTTTCGCCTTTTACGTAAACGTAAGAGGGGTTTATCATAATAGGCGAATAATAGTGGTTTGAACCCATTGTTCCGTAGGTTTGCGGTACAAAGTTTACAGCCATCCACTTTTCAGTATTTTTTATACCTTCCGCCATCTTTAAAGAAAAGGTAACGCTTTGGATATTTTCCACCTTGCTTGCCGTTCCGTACTGAACCTGCTCACCGCCCGAAAGATTTTCCACGAATTGTAACGACGGGTTTTCTGAGCCGGATTGCTTTATGGTAGGATTGGCAGGATCTGAAAAGGTAGACGTCCACTTCTGGCTGTTTGTCGAGCCCTCGTAAGTCAAATCGTTAAAGGAATCCTCTACCGTAATCTTCGTTTTTGCGCTTGCAAATGCCGTTACCATACCCATACCAAGGGTTGCCACACATGCAAGAGTAAGAGCTAAAAGCTTAATTTTTTTACTCATTTCATACCTCTTTTAGTAACTGTTTTTTAATATTATCAGAAACCGAACGAATCGGAAACCTTATCCAGAATCTTTTTAACTATCAAAATAATCGGAGTGGCAACAACCGTAAAGGTAAGACCTATAGCCGCCGCCTCCGAACGGGAGTTCGGACTGCCCTGTATTTTGCTGTTAATTAAATACGCTATCGTGGGAGCATCGCCCTGCGTCAACAATTCTACCTGTAAGAAAAGGGTGAACATAGTCGTTACGGCTCCCAATATTGAAACCGATATGGTTGGCCAAATCATAGGTATTACGAGGAGAAAAAGCTCGTGGCGCATTTTTGCTCCGTCAAGCCTTGCAGACTCCATAACCTCTTCGGGGAGGTTTGCAATCGCTCCGCCAAGTATAAGTATGTTATAGCCCGTACCTACCCAAAGACAGTATAGCATTATCATCCAAATACCGTTCTTCTGACTAAACCACAGCGGTGTGGTAGACTCATTCCATCCAAACACCCACTGCAACGCCTTAGAAACGGGGCCGATAGTGGGATTAAACATGTATTTGTAAACCATCGTGTAAATAACTATAGAAACAATTGAAGGAATAAAGAATATTATTCTGAAAGTGTTTCTTCCGGGCACCTTCTTGTAGAAGAAATATGCCAAAGTTACCGACAGGATAACGAGTACTATATCGTTCAACCCTACCAAAAGTGAGTTTCTCAATGCAAAAACAACCTGATCCAGCTTGTCTACAAAAAGATCTCTGAAAAACTTTTCAAAAAAGTGGAAGGTCGGGAAAATTGCTGTTTCTCTCCACGTCTGCACCCAAGTAAGACTCATAAGCACAGAGTCGATATTTACGTATACGAAGAATACTAAAAACTGCAATATCGGATATGCAAGCATTCCCCATGCAAAGGCGAGCTTTTTAGTCTTTATGGTAAGTCCTCTTCTTTTAGGAGGCTTTGCGGTAGAGGCTTCAAAACTTTCAATTTTATTCATTTTAATATCTTCCATTTCTTCACCCTATCCTTTAAGTCCTCCGCCTATGGTGTTACGCATAAGCTGCTTTTGGAATATCGCGTAGAATATAAATACCGGCATTACGGTCACTACCATGGCGGCAAAAAGTTCTACGAATCTTCCCTTGTTGTCCGCCAGCTTAGATATTCTGTTCAAGCCGACGGCAAGCGTTTCTCTCTCAGTGAACACAGAGCCAAAGTAAAGATATGCTCCCCAATATTCGTTCCAAGAGCCTAAAAATCTCATTATGGTAAAGGTCATTACACCGTTGGATGCCAATGGCAGCATAATCTGAACGAAAATTCTGAATTCGCCCGCTCCGTCAAGCTGAGCACTCTCGCCGTAACTCCAGGGTATAGCCTTGAAAAAGCTGTGCAGATACAAAAACGGTCCGCCGAATGCGCCAACCATAAGCATCATGCCTAAATAGTTGTAAAGGTATCCGGTTACACCCTCTCTTTGCAAAAAGCCTGCCTCGAGCATAAGCTTATAGGTGGCGGGAGCCGCGCCTACGGTAGGCACCATCGACGCAACTATAGTAGCAACGTAGATGAAATTATTTCCTTTAAACTTATATTTTGCAAGCACGTATGCAGCTATGCAGGAAAGAGCCATGCCAACTATCGTTTGTCCTATACTCAAAACGATTGAGTTGAAAAACATCATAGGCACGTTCATGTCTATTTCCTTGCTCACGAACATATATCCGTAGTTTGCCTTTATGTTTTTGATTGCGTCCTTAATACCCTTTGGCAAGCCGAATGGGTTTATTTTAAAGGACGTGATATCTCTCATTGAGTTTACAACGAGATAGAAAAAGGGATAAACCAAGGTAAAAGCGTATACCGACAGCAAAGCAAATACTGTCCACATGATAATTTTTTCAGATTTAGATCTGTTTACTCTTTCTTTTTTAGGGAGAATAGTAACGTATTTCCCCGTAGGAGTTTTATGTTTCGTATTCAATGTCCCTCTCTTCCTCCTCGTAATTTTTCTAACGATTTGACAATAAGCGCTCCCACGATTGAGCCAAAGCCGTGATTACAGCTTGAATGAGTTTCAAAATGCTCCCAAATCGTTCCCGTTTCTCTTGCCATAGGCAAGAACGCCTCCTTGCTCTCCTTGAGAAGCTGCTCGTATTTGCCCTCTCTGTACAATATCGAAAGCCTCAATATATAGCCGATGAACATATTCGACCTGTGTACCATGCGCTTTGCATTTTTATCAAGAGCGCCGAATCTGCAGTTTAATTTTAAGTAAAACTCAGGATTTTCTTCCGCAGTAAAAATATTGAAAAACATAGCGTAGTTTTGACATGTTTCACTTATGTTTTGCGTCGCGACCAGCTTGCCGTCTTTTCTTATGGCGTTGTCGATAAAAAGCTCGCCGTCAAAAGACATCTTCCTTACGGTGTCCTTTATCTGCTCGGCCTTTGCAATCAGCTTTTCATCTCCGTAAAGCCTACCTGCCGCGGCGATTGCCCCGCTATAGAGCATGTTCGACGGAAAATTAACTCCGTCGGTAAAGTCGTTTGCCTTGCTCCACTCTACGAATACCCACCCCTCGAGGTTTTCTAAAAGCCCAATCTCATTTTCCGACCCTTCGAAAAAGCTCAGGGTTTTATAAACCTGCTCTCTGTGCCTTTTTACAAGCTCTCCGTCGCCCGTTCTCCTGAAATAATCCTCAAGCTGAACTATATACCAAAGCATCCAGTTCGGAATATAATCGTCACTCCCCTTTGGTGCGGACGGATAACACATGGGAAGAATCCCGCCGTCTTCATAAACGGTATTCTTAAAGTATAGGTAATTTTCAAGCAAATTGCATTCTACCTTGTTGTCACCGGTAAAAAACCTCTCTGCCCTTGCCGTAAAAAAGCCGTCGCAGAAATACCCTGCCCTCTCTCGCGACGCGCAATCTGTCAAAAGGTCGTACGCGTTGTGCCTGAACGTTCTTACCGAAGCCCTTACTATTTCGGTAAGCTCTGCATCTTCAAGGGTAAAGTCCTCAGGCCTTACGTCGGGGTTTTCTATAGGTATTATACCCACCCCGTCAATCTCCGCATCGCCGTCAAAAACGAGTGTTATATACTTGGCTTGATAAACTTCGTTTGTCAATAGCTCGTATCTGCCCTTTTTAAGCGACCACTTCGCTCCGTGAATTATCTGCTCTCTGTTAAACTTAACCTTGCCGTCGATAAGCAAATCGTCGTATATAAGCCAAACGGTAACGGGGGTTTTTGCATTGACGCTAAGGGCAAATTTACCTACGTTTATATGCGAAAAGGCGTACGCTCTGTATCTGAGGCTGCCTCCGTCGTCAAAGACGATTTTATCCAGCTCGTAGCTTAGTATTTGTTCACAATCGCTTCTTTTGTATCCGTAAAGATTTTTCCCGGCGTCAAGCTGATGCTTCGTAAAGTCGTTCGACCACGTTATTTTTCCGTTTGCGGACGCGCTTCCGCGCTCGTACTCACGCGCATAAAGCATTTCGTTTTTTGCAAAGCTGACGCGCCTTGTTAAAAGCTCCGGGCTTTCAACCTCTGTTTTCTCTATCGGGATAAAGGCTTTACTGAATGCGCTTCTATCCTCTTCCATATCGTAAATTTCCAAAAAAGTGCGTTGAAAGGACATTTTTTCTACGCGAACAAGCTTATCTGCCATAAAATAACAGTCAAAATCAGACGCGTCCTTAACAACCCTGCCTTCTTTTAAAGCCTCGCAACCAAAAAACGGACTGCCCTCGGCAAAGCACAAAGCCTTTGTGTTGTTGCCTTGAACGAAAACACTCAGCCTGTTTTCCTCCTCAGTCAAAAGCTCGCCGATTTCTATTTCGTCTACCCTTGCACAGCCTTGACCTGCCCTTGCGGGACCGTAACAGACGAATTTTCCGTTCACATACAAATTGTATACGTCTTTAGCAATTATTTTTACAGCATCACACTCGCCTTTTTTAAGTGTTGCAGAAAAACAGAGCTCTACGTTGTATTCAAATTTGTCTTTGCCCCAAAACGCTCTCATCCTTCTCTCTTTCCTGTTAATAAATCTTTCACCTTAATGAAAAAACAATGCTTTTTTAGCTTTACCAAAGCCGTTAAATTCTTTAGCGGAAAATTTTGTCTTTTACCTGCCCGTTAATTTTTCTGCCTTTTTATAATATAGTATCACAAAATTTTATCTTTTTCTATTGAAAATAATTCACGGCTATATGTTTTTGTATCCTTTTAACTGATGTTTTGGCATTTGCGCCAAAAAAATTTTTTCACTTTTGGTTTTGCACCAATATTATATAATATATAAATTTGCAATGGTAGTATTTTTTTTGCCCTTTTTTAGCAAATTTTATCCATCGCCGAAAATTGCTATTTTTTTGCGGTTTTTTGCTGTCATCGTCTGCTTGACAAGACTTTCTTTTTTTCCGCTTGATTTTACGCGGATAAAGTGTTAAGATTTTCCCATGATTTACTATGACGTACCGCTGTTTAGCAATTTGGCATCACACATAACAACGCTTACCGAGGCCTCAGCATGCTTTTACACGGAGGATTTTCAACCAACCCAGATAATAAACGGCAATACAAACCCCCTATGCTCTTTTATCAAGCGAAGCGAAAAGGAAAACTGCATAAGCACCGATACCTGGGCTCTTGCAAAGGCAAGGGACAGTGAGACTCCTTATTTGCATTATTACTGCCACTTCGGGCTGGTTGAAATGATAGTAAAGCTGTCTGCAAACGGAGTTGTATACGGCTACTTTTTGGTAGGGCCCTTTAGAGAAAGTGATAAAAGACAAGCCGACGAGCTTAAAATAAAGAGCTTTTGCAAAGCAAACGGCATTAACGAGAGTGAAATGCTCTCTGCCTATAATAGGGTTCCTTTGTTCACTCAGGAAA
Source organism: Clostridia bacterium (assembly GCA_017504655.1). Lineage (GTDB taxonomy): Bacteria > Bacillota > Clostridia > Christensenellales > Borkfalkiaceae > UBA10281. Next base: position 13,070 of record JAFVQT010000048.1, read on the forward strand.
AATTTCTTGCGATAAGAGTTTTAATAGACGCCATATTTGCCTACGCCAAACAGCAAAATATAGTTTCCCTGCAAGACAATTTGTTTGACTCGTCTATTTCTCCGTATCTGAAAAACAATTTAAACGGAGATTTATCGCTCAACTCGCTATGCAAACGCTTTTACCTGACTCCCAAACAGCTTTACAATACCTTTTTAAAGGCTACGGGAAAGCCTCCAAAAAAGTATATTACAGAGCAGAGAATTTTAAAGGCAAAAACGCTTATAGTTACAACCGACCTACCCCTCACGCAAATTGCCGAAAGCGTGGGAATACCCGACTACAACTACTTTATTAAGGTGTTTAAATCTATCGACGGGCACACACCTCTTTTTCATAGAAAAACCAAAATAGGTAAAACTTAAAATGGCTCAACTCTAAGTTGGGCTTTTTTTATATAAATCGACTTATACAGGCACATTTAACAACTTTTTTCTCTTTTGCATAACATAATAAGCAAGGAGAAATTTAAATGAATCCGTTTAACGAAAAACCCAGACCGCTTATAAAATTAATTCAGAATTGGCAACAGCTCTACCCAAAGCCTTACGACAAAAGAGAGGTTGACCCATATACCAAAACACGAATAATTTTAATGAACGGCACGGAATTTGAAGCAAACTGGTTTTCGCATAATTTTGCGAGGAGTGTGTGCGATAACGACCTTAGGCGCGAGCTCGCTTTGACAAGAGATATAGAAAAACAGCAGCAGCTTAAAATATCTCTTTTAAAGCCCAAGGACGAAAGTATTTTAGAGCATACCGTATCTTACGAGCAGTTAGCCGTTGACCTTACAGCAGAGCTTGCAAAAAGAGAGCTCGACTGCGACGTGAAAACGGCATTAGACTTTGCCCTTTTAGAGGACTTCGACCACCTATACAGATACGCAAATCTTTTAGAGGGCGAAAGGGGAATAGCTGCCGAGTGGCTTGTCGGCAGGTATACCGAAATTATGCCGGGCAGACCTACTATTTCCCATCATAGACACCCATTTGACAACGTTAAACGCTGTATAAACGCCAAGACTAGCGACGTTCAGACCGTGCTTTCCACTATGATAATCACCGCCGCCGAGCAACAGACAATGAACTATTATATGAACGTTACTAACTTTGCAACGACGGATATCGGAAGGAGATTGTATCAGGAGATTGCTATGGTAGAAGAAGAGCATGTTTCTCACTACGAATCGCTTATGGATGCAAACGCTACTCCGTTTGAAAAACTACTTTGGCACGAATACTGCGAGTGCTACTTATACTGGTCTGCCTATATGACCGAAACAGACCCTTATATTAAAAATCTTTGGGAAGAAAACTTAAGCATAGAAATTTCGCATTTACATAAAGCAGTCGAGCTGTTGCAAAGATACGAGGGTAAGGAGTGGCAAGAGGTTATTCCTTGCGGAGATTTCCCTGCGCCTATATCCTTACACGAAAACATAGATTACGTTAGAAAAATCTTGTCGGATACCGTTCAGTACACCTCGCTTAAGGACGACTATGCAAGAGTTAAAGCTCTACCCGACGACGCGGACTTTTTTATCTATCAAAGCATAGTAAACCCAACTACCGATATCGTTCCCTCGCACAACGTGATAGAGGGTATGATAAGGCGAAGAGGGGCAGATTACCGTTTTCAAGTTGCGCCTAGCCCTATACCCGAGCTGAGAAACCGCAGAGAGGATAACACCTCGGTCGGCAGAAAGCCAAACGCAGCCTCCTCTACCGATTTCACGTGCAACAAATTGTAAAATCTTTGACCGGAACGTTAAAAAAAGAGGCTATGTCACAACGTATGACTGATTAAATTTAAAGGGTTAGATACGAGCAAGACGGGATTTTTGCGAGATTTTTGCAAGGGAATTACCTTGCTCATAATCGGAATTGCAAAAAGCCGTAAAAAGACTAGTATTGCGAAGTAGATAAACCTTTAAATATCAGTCACGAGTTGTGATAGAGCCAAAAAAGATCAGTTTTTTTAAACGGTCTTTATACGACTAAAGCCCCCATCACACTAGGTAATGGGGGCTTTTAAAATGCTTTTTAAATTATTCTTCTACAATCGTTGTAAAAGAGTCTTCTACAAGAGTAAATGCTCTTGGAGTTTGGCAATCTTTTACAAACGAAGTGCTAACGTTTTTCATCTTAATTGTCAAAGGATAATCCGGGCGTGCCTTAGGGAAAGAATGTTCGTGTAAATCAACAAAGTTGACGTTATCTAATATAAGTTCTCCTAAATATGCTCCTTTTTGCAATTCGTCGTGGTCGGCAAGATAGAATAAAATACCCTTTGCATTTTCTATAACGCAATCTTTAAAAACTATTTTAGACGGCGTTGTAGATGGGTAATTTGAACTTGCAAAATGGTCTAACATATACAAGAGATTATGTCTACCCTCTTCTCTTGGAAGTTCGTTGTTTTTACCCTTAACGACGGTCATACGGTGTGGATAATATCCCGGTCCGTACGCATAGCATTTTTCAATTAAAATATCCGTACCACCCATTCTAAAAAGATTGCAAGAAGTGTTCATTATACATCTGTTTACGTGCAAGTTTTTAACGTTTATTCCTGCGATACAATCGTCGCCCGTTTTAAACAAACAGTCCTCTATAAGTGCGTTTTCGGTAAAATGAAGATGTATTCCGTCAGAACCACCAAGACAAGTAACCTTTCTCATTGTTAAGTTGCGACAGTTGTTTGCCTCGTGCATAAAATTTCCTGCAAAACGGGCAGTATAGCCCTCGAAAAGCACGTTTTCGCAACAAGTAAAAAAGATTATATGAGGTCCTCTATAATTTTCCTCGCCGTTTGCGTCGTAGCAGTGTTGCTCATCTATTATAGAACCGGCCTCGCCTATTATGGAAACGTTCTTTTGACCATAGCAAGAAATCATTGCCCTGCGATAAGTATCCCAAGGCTTGCCGTAATATTGAGTTATAAGTTCCATATCAGAACGCATTTCTACGCCCTTTGGAACGTCAAAAACCAAATAGTCTTCACAGTTGTCGCTACCGTAAATTTCTGCACCTGCCTCTAAATAAAGGGTGGTGTTAGACCACATCATAACGGAAGAAATATAATACTTGCCTTTTGGAACGACTACTCTTCCTCCGTTTTCCTTGCAAAGATCTAAAACGTATTGAAACTCTTTTGTTTGTAATCCGTCAAAATCTTTTTTGACACCGTAATCAGTAACGATAAAAGCTTTCATAAATTTCCCCTCTCAATTTATCGACTTATAGGCAAAGATTATGCCTTTTGAGCAGATTCCTTCATATACTGCAAGGTATAGAGATTATAATAGCTTCCTCTGCGCTTTAAAAGCTCGTCGTGAGTGCCCTGCTCTAAGATTTCACCGTGAGAAAGCACGATAATATTATCGGCTTTTTGAATTGTAGAAAGCCTGTGCGCAACCATAAGCATCGTGCCTACGTTCATCATCTTATCAAGCGAGTCTTGTATCAAAACCTCAGTTTCGGTATCGATGTTTGCAGTCGCCTCGTCGAGTATCATAACCTCGGGTCGGTGAATTAAGGTTCTTGCAAAAGATATCAGCTGTCTTTCACCGGCAGAGAAATTGTTACCCCTTTCTCTAACCTCCTCGTCAAGCCCGCCCGAAAGCTTTGCTATGAGCTTGTCTGCATTTACGTATCTGCAGACCTCCATTATCTCTTCGTCGGTATAGCTCTCCTCTCTGAGGGTTATATTGCTTCGTATCGTGCCCGAGAAAAGGAATACGTCCTGAAGCATTTGTCCAAAATGCTTTCTGAGCGATGAGATTTTTATTTTTCTTATATTAATTCCGTCTACTAAAATCTCTCCGCTCTGTATATCGTAGTTACGGCAAAGAAGAGATAAAATAGTCGTTTTACCGCTACCCGTAGAGCCTACAAACGCTACCGTTTGCTTAGCCTCTACCTTAAAGGAAACGCCTTTTAATACCCACTCATTTGGAATATACGAAAACCAAACGTTTCTGAACTCTATCTCGCCTCTGATCTCGTTGAGCTCGATTGCATCCTCTTCGTCGACAACCTCGGGTTTCATATCGAGTATCGAGAATATCTTCTCCGCCGAGGCAAACGCAGATTGCAACCAGTTAAACTGCTCTGCAAGTGTTTGTATCGGGTTGAAAAACCTTTGAATATACATATAAAAGGCAACTAAAACATCTGCTGTAACAGTCTGTCCAAGCACTCTCCATCCGTCTATGTATCCCTTACAGCCAAGGAAGAAAAGACAAAGCACCGACGCTACGTAAAGCATATAAACTGTAGGACGGAAAATGCTGAATACAAACATCTGCCCCCTTCTCGCCTTTTCGAGCTTTCTGTTTTTAGCTGAAAACTCGTCCATCTTTGAATCCTCACGGTTAAAAATCTGAATTACCTTCATACCCGAAAGATTCTCTGACAGGAAGGTGTTTATATCGGTAGTACCGTCCTTGACCTTTCTGTGCGCCTTTCTTGAAAACTTACGGAAGATAACCGTGAATAAAACGATAAACGGCACGAAGCACAAAACCATAAGGGTAAGCATATAGTTTATGCAAAGCATTGCTATAAGCACGCCTATTATTACAAAGCAGTTTTTAGTTAGGTTTACTATAATGTTCGTAAACATCATAGAAATACCGTTTGTGTCGTTAGTTACTCTGGTAACCAATTTGCCTACGGGAATATTGTTAAGCTGTGAGTGAGAGAGCGACTCTATGTGTGTAAACAAATCCTCTCTCATAGCCGAAATTATCTTTTGTCCCGTTTTTTGTAAAATTATAGCTTGGAAATACGAGCATGCCAAAGCCATAATAAGAATGCTTGCATAAACGCATACCGCCACGATAAGCGGAGGAATAGTAAAGCCCTCGCTTGCAATAATTCTCTGTATTTTTGCTACTATAAGCGGAGAAATAATTTCGTTTGAAATTGCAAAAACCATCAGAATTCCCACAATCACAAAATTCAACACGTACGGTCTTGCATACCTTAAAAGCCTTTTTGCAAGCTCCCCGTCCTTCATATTTCTATCAAAGCCGATAGCCTCTTTCTTATCCTTTATAAGCGCGTACGCTATAATAAATACAGTCGAAAAAACACCTATTACCGCGCCTACTATTAAAAGGGGTAACCACTCGCGCATTTTAGTTTACCTCCTTTTTTTCATCTTCTAATTTTTGAAGGTCTACGGCGTTTTTATACTCTGTGCACCTTGCGTAAAGCTCTTCGTGCTTGCCCACGTCTAAAATTTTGCCGTCTTCCACGTAAATTATTTTATCCATACCTGCGATAGTAGAAATTCTGTGAGCAATCAAAATCGTCGTTTTGCCCTTTCTCGTTTGAGCTAAGTTAGTAAGTATAGCTTTTTCCGTCTTGGTATCAACTGCCGAAACGGAGTCGTCTAAAATAAGTATCGGCGCGTCTTTCATAAGCGCTCTTGCAATAGAAATTCTTTGCTTTTGTCCGCCCGAAACGGTTACGCCTCTCTCGCCTAAAACAGTTTGATATCCCTCTTTGAAGTCTATAACGTTGTCGTGTATATCCGAAAGCTTAGCGTACTCAACAACCCTGTCAAAGCTCCTGTCCTCAGATGCAAACGAAATGTTATTTTCTATCGTGTCGCTAAAGAGGAAGTTGTCTTGAGGAACGTAAGCCATATGCTTTCTCAGCGAGGAAATCGTAACGGCGTTTACGTCTTGTCCGTCAACAAAAACCGTACCGTCGGGAACGTTGTAAACTCTGAGCAAAAGGTCTACTATAGTAGTTTTACCCGAGCCCGTTTTACCTACTATACCAACGTTTTCGCCCGCTTCAATTTTAAACGACGCGTCTTTAAGCGCCTCAAAATCGCCGTCGGGATAAGTAAAGGTAAGATTTTTAAACTCTATCGTGCCCAAAACTCCGTAGATATCTACTGCATCCTCTCTGTCAACAACGTCTTGTTTAGCGTCTAAAAGCTCGCTTATTCTCTTAACGGAAGCCTTACCTCTTGACGACATTTCTATAAGTTCGGAAACTGCCATAACAGGCCAAATTACAGAGTTGAAATAGCCTATAAACTCAAAGAGCTGTCCGCTGTTAAAGGTTTCTACGTAAACCAGATAACCGCCAAAGCCTAAAATTATACATATAACCGACTCTATAAAAAGAGTGATTGAAATTCTGAGCAAGGTGGAGTACTTCGTATAAACGACGTTTGTGTTTTCATTTTGTCTGTTGAGCTTTTTGAACGCCCAAAGCTCTTTTGTCTCTTTTACAAATGCCTTTATAACCGAAATGCCCGAAAAGTTTTCCTGCGAGAAATCCGAAAGGGAAGAAAACGCAGCCTGTCTTTCATCCCATTTTACGGTGAGGTATTTGCCCACGACTAAGCTTGCAACCAGCATAAACACCATCGGAATGAGAGAAAACAAGGTCAATGCCCAACTCATTTGCCACATTTTAATTATTGCAAGTCCACCCAAAAATACTGCGTCGCAAAGCATCAGTATGCCCCAACCGAAGCACTCCTGAACGGTTTCTAAATCGTTGGTAAAAAGAGACATTAAGTTGCCGACCTTGTTCGTTTGATAATATTGCTGAGAAAGTCGCTTGCAGTGGTCGAACATCTGTCTGCGGATATCTGCTTCAACCTTAATTCCCGCACCGAGGAAGCAAACTCGCCATAAAAATCTGCCAACGACTATAACGAGAATTACTATCATTAACGGCATGCAGATTTTATCAATTAAAAAATTGCCGTCAAAGGCGACCGCTTTATCGCCTATCTTTACCTCTCCGTACGTCATGCCGTTTATGACCATGCCGTAAAATTCGGGGATTTTCAGTTGGAAATAGTCAACAGCAATAAGCGCAGCCAAGCCTGTAGCCAGCAGCACTGCCAATTTAAGGTAATACTTGTTGATGTATTTACCGAAAATCATAACTTAGCACCTCCTTTAAATACTTTTGCGCCCCGTAAGGGGCGCGACGTTGAATACAAAAGTTATTAGATATAAATTTATCACTTTTACTCTGATTTTGCAAGTTATTTATATAACTTGACTCAAAATATTGCAAAAATCATTAAATTTTCACATTTCTTTACAAAAAAACCAAATAAGCCCTACCGCTATCGCAAGGCATTCATAAAGAAAAAAGGTAACAATCGACTTATAGGCTACCTTTTTTATATTTTTACGGCTTTCGGCACAAACCGACAATCTTCCCCTTGAAATAAAACGTAAATTGCGTATACTTATAATTCCAGGCAGGAGGTGCAATTTGAAAATAGGACTTTTTGTGGATGCGTTTTTTCCTATGATAGACGGGGTTATCAACGTAGTTGACTGCTACGCAACCGAGCTTTCACGCCGTGCTGAAGTCACGGTCTTTTGTCCTAAAGCAAAGGGTGAAAAAAAGAGTTCACCGCTCGTTAAGCCTTACAAAATCGTTAGGTGCCGTTCATTTTCTATCCCCCGCTTTGACTATGCTGTTCCCACGCCAAGCCTGGATAGAAAATTTATCAGACTGCTTAAAAAATACAAGCTGGACGTAGTGCACGCCCACTCCCCTTTCGGTATTTGTCACAAGGCTAAAAAATACGCAAAAAAACACGGCATACCGCTTATTGGTACTATACACTCACAGTATAAGCACGATTTTGAAAGAAACCTTAAACTACGATTGCCTATTAATCTTGCGACCTCATACGTAGTAGCCTTTTACAACTCGTGTGACGAATGCTGGACGGTAAACGAGGGGATGAAAAGCATTTACCAAAATGGGCTTGGAATTAGTAAGCCTTGCCTTGTTATGCCAAACGCAACCGATCATTTACCAATTGAAAACAAGAGGGATACGGACAGACAGATAAATTCTCTTTACGGAATAAATGACTCAACCGTAGTTTTTCTGTTCGTTGGCAGACTAACCTTTCAAAAGAACGTGGATCTTATAGTACGCGCCTTAAAAATTTTAAAGGAAAAGGGCATTGATTTCAAAATGCTTTTCGTAGGCACCGGGCAAGACGAAATGAAGCTTTTTAAAATGATAAGTGACAGCGGTCTTTTAAAAGAGGTGGTGATATGCGGAAAGATAACAGATAAAAATCTTTTGCAAATGCTTTACGCAAGAGCAAAGCTGCTTCTCTTTCCCTCCTTATACGATGCAAGCTCGCTGGTACAGATAGAATCTGCGTGTCAAAAGACACCGACGCTTTTTTTGGAGGGAGCAACCACATCTTGCGGAATTATAAAGGACAAAAACGGATTTTTAGCAAAAAACTCACCCTTTTACTACGCCGAAGAAATATTGCGCATTTTAAGTGACGGTGAGCTATATAACAGGGTTAGCGAGGGGGCGTTTAACGACCTGTATTTAACCTGGGAACAAGTGATAGAAAAAGTTTACGCAGGATATGAAAGGCTTATAGAAGAAAATGCCAAAAAGCAAAGAAAAGAAAAAGATAGAATTTTCTCGCTCAGAAAGGGCTAAGTATATAAAAAGCCGTCAATAAGCCGATTATTGAATAGCTTTGTTAAAAAGGGGCGAGCGTATTGTAATACGCTCGCCCCTTTTAAATTGACTCTTTTTCAGTTTGGCTGAAATAGTCCTCCACCCTTGTTTTGACAGCCTTAGACAACGCCTCCTCAAGCCTTTTGTTTTTGCTTTCAAGCTCTGATACTCTTTGTTTAAGCCGAGCGTTTTCCTCCTTTACGTCGCTTGCTATTCTGTCGCAAAGTGAATTTATTTCTTTTTTCAGCCTTTCGTAAATACCGCCGTCTTGCATAGGCTTTTTATAAGGGTCGTAGCATTTGCCGTACTCGTCCTTTATTTTTTGAACGGTTTTTTCTACCCTTTCTCTTTCAAGCTTTAAGAGATTTCGGTATTTGTTCTGATATCTGAGCGCAAGCTTTGGACTGTCTGTCATTTCGTTTATAACCCTTCTTACCGACTTTCCAAAGGTTACGCCTATCAATATCCTTTCAAGCAGTAGGCTTGCCTCCCCCTCGTCAAAGCTTATGATTTTTGTAACGTCAAGCCTGTTTTTGCCAAGCATCTTATTCATATATCCTTTATCCTCTTGCATTTGCTTTAACGAGAGATAATAGACGTTTCTTACACTGCCCTTTGCCCTACCCGTCTTTTGGGCAAAGCTTTCGAATACCTTTGAAAGGCTTCCTCCTTCGTTTTTTGCATTATACGCCTTTTCAAGCAGCTGTCTTAACTCGTCTTCACTTAATTTAGCCATAATTGACCTCCTGATTTTTATACGTTGATTATTGCCCGATTTTAACGTTATAATACATATTGATTTATTTTTTTGAATAAACTTAAACTATGTATTGTTATTTTTTATGCGACGTGCCGTGCGCTGTAAAATTAGACGGTGTATATATTGGCGTTGCCTCATATAACCTTAGCTTTATTGAAAGGGAAAAGTGTTTTTTAGAGTTTATCCCCCTCGACGAGGGCTTTGAAAAAATTTGCCTTTTATTCAACTCTCAAAGACCGATTTCTACGAAAAACGTCAGGATAATCGACCTATCGGGCGGTTTTTTACTTGTTCCTAAGTTTTTCAGGCGTAGCGACGGTGAGTTTAAAATGATTGGCAAAAAGACCTTAGACCTATCTTTCCCCGTTAACGTCACGTGCTTTAGCCAAAACGGAGTGAAGCTTTGCGTGGCAACCTCTGACGATTTTTTTATCGAATCCTTACCCTTTACGCCAAAAGAGGTTCACTTCGACGCGTGCAGCTACAACGGAAACCGCTATTTGGTTGCAATTTGCATTCATGATAAAACAGAAATTTTAGCCTTTAAAATAGATGAAAAAATAAGCCTTGTCTTTAAAAATCTTTGCGACGGATATTCGTTAGATAAAAACGTTTTGACAACCTACGAGCGAAGGTGTGACGTGCTGAGGCACTCGGTTTGTTCATCATGGGCATTTGAGGATGAGGTAAGACTTACCGCTTATACGCTTACTCACGAAAGGCAAATCTTTGCCCTGCACGAAAGGCTCGTAGCCGTTGCATTTTTTGAAGAGCTTTTAATAGACGGTGACGTTTCCACCTTTTTAGCCCCGAATTTAAAGCCGAGGGCAAGTCAAATAAAGGAGTTTTTAGGCTCTTACGAAAGGGTTTTACCTCCTCCGCACTTTATGGACGATGATACCGTTATGCTACTGTATAACGACAAGGCTGAATATGCAAAATTGACCCTTTCAGGTGGGCTTGTCAGCAACGTTATAATTATTTAACCGTTTTTCACCCCCTTTTAACAAAAGAATTGACAAGGGCTTTTGGGCGTGGTAGAATTTATTTGCAAATAAATTTTAACGCTTTGTATACAAAAAATGCATTGCATTCAGCTTATAGCGTATACTTTACTTACTAAAGGAGGATTTATGATATACCTTTACTACGGCTCTATGATTGTTTTAATACCCGGTATTATATTTTCGATATGGGCTCAAATACGAATAAATTCAACCTACAAAAGATATTCTAAGGTTGAGTCTAAATCAAATTGGGTTGCAAACGAAATGAGTATGATGCTTTTAGAGAAAAACGGATGTAACAGTGTTTCGGTACAAAAAATAAGCGGTAGCTTAACCGACAATTACAACCCAAGCACAGACGTTTTAAGTCTTTCTGACACGACGTACGGCAAATCTAACGTAGCAGCCTTGGGCGTTGCCGCGCACGAATGTGGGCACGCTCTTCAAAAGCACTCCGAATCTTGGATGCTTAAGCTCAGAAGTATATTGGTTCCTATCACAAATTACGGAAGCATGCTTGCTGTCCCCATTGCAATTTTAGGCGTTGTTTTAGAGCTTTTAATAGGCGGTGTGGGCAACAATGCAGGCTCTTATATAATAGCGGTCGGAATACTGTTATACTCGCTTACGACAATATTTGCGCTTATAACCCTACCTGTGGAAATAGACGCATCAAGAAGGGCTTTAAGGATGATGAAGGAGGCTGCTGTTTTAGATAAAGAGGAGCTTGCAATGTCAAGAAAGGTTTTGTATGCGGCTGCGCTTACCTACGTTGCGTCACTTGTTATTTCTTTCCTGTATCTGATAAGATTTATAATGATTTTAAACAGGTTCAGAAGCAGAGATTAAAAACCCGTAGCGTTATAACCTGTCTAAAAGGTCGCCTTATATAACATAATGCTTAACGTATACTAAAAAAGCCTTGGCTTATTACACCGAATAAAAATTGAGCGGAGCGAAATTAAATTTCGCTCCGCTTTTATTACGTCAAGGTTTTACCGTTAAGCGCACATAAATTCAACATGTCTTTTTCTTATTATGTATAATGGGCTCTGTTATATATAATAGACGCAGACAACCGATACCGCCAAGCCCGTTTGACCATTATAAAGCAGCATGTTTTTTCCAACGGCGTTAAGCTAAGGACAAAAAAAAGTTGACGCGGTTAAAAACACGCGTCAACGTTTAATTTTTAATGCTTATTTGCTTTCGCTTTCGCCGGTTGATTCTTCGTTTACGTCTTTTTCAGCCGCAACACCCAAAAGACCGTTTGCCTTTGCAAATACGTCGAATTTTTCGTCGCTGTCAATTTCTACTGCGTAGAAATCACCTTCGGTGTCCTCGGTTTCGTCTGCTTCCCAAGCGTCGTAATCAGCCTTCATCTTAGCCATATCGATAACGTATGAATAAGACTTGAAATCTGCTCCGCTGTAAACAGCGATAAAGTAATACTTGTCACCGCTCTTTACAACCTCAGGCTTATACCATGCAGAATTGATGGCATGCTTGTTGATTCTGAACTCGTCTTCCTTAGTATTTAAGTTGAACTTATAGTAGTTGTTAGATGCATCGTGGAAGTAAAGGAAAGGAACACCGCCTTCTACGTTTACGAAATCTAAGGTTGCGCCCTTCATAACCTCTGAAGAGTGGAATACCACTACACCGTTATCGGTAGTAGGCTCATCCTTTTGAGTATTGTCGTAAACCAAAAGACCGATGTCTGCTTGAACGTAATATACCTTACCGTTGTAGAAGATTGAAGAATCTGCAAAGATGCTTGCAGTGTTGCTGGTAGTTTCGGTATAAACGTATTCTGCCTTAGTATGCCAGGTCGTTGCGATATTTGTAAGATCCTTTTCGGGAATGCACATATAAACAGGTTGGCTACCCTCTATGGTGTTAAGACTGGTGTAAGAGAAATAAAGCTTACCGTCTGCAACCCTTAAAAGGTCGATAGTAACACCGAGAACGCCTATACCGCTTGCATTGTAATTGTCGTCACCGTCAATAACGGTAGTGCCTGCGCCGTCGATAATCTTTACGAGCTCCTTGCCTGCAAAATCTATTTTATAAACAACGTGATATGCGTCTTTTTGGATATTGTCAGGGTTAGAAAGGTGTTGGTTGATAGGATTAGAGGTTACGTAAACGTTATTTCCGGCAAAGACAACCTCAGAAACGTCAATCTTGCTAAGCTTGTCGGCATTAAGCTTCTCTTCGTCTTTTTTGTATTTCTTGTCCTCTGCGTTAACCTCGGTGGTGAAAAGCAATCCGCCGTTTACAGCGTCATAAACAAAGAGGTCCGTGCTGTGAATTACAAGATATACACCGTTACCCGACTTGATGTATCTATAGGTTACAGAGTTTGTAAAGTCACGGTCTACGATATTTTTTGACGTGTCGGTTGCATCAAGCTTGGTTCTAAAAAAGTTAAGCTTGTCTTTTTTTGTAGTACCGGTCTTGTCGTTTTCGGTTGATGAAACTGCGTAGTATACGTAGTCGCCGAAAATGTAGAAGCCCGCATCGGTGTCGCCTGCGACCAAAAGCTTAGAAACAACCGTTTCGTAGGTCGCATTTGCTAAGTTTGCAAGGTTGCTCTTTTTAGTTCTTAAAAGCGCACCCTTAGTAACGTTTCCGTCTTTATATTCGGTTTCGTAGCTTTCGATACCGTTAATAAAGTAAACGTAATCGTTGGTTTCTGCTACGAAGCCCCCGGATAATGTACTGTCTGTACCGGCTTTGTCTGCAGCGATTTTATCTTCGCCACAGGCAACGAGGCCAAATACACAACATAAAGCCATGATTAAGCATAAAAGTTTTTTGCCCATTTTTTTACTCCTTAAATATCTTTGGAATATTTGAGATTCTAATTACATATTGTTAATTAGATACATATACACTTTACAAGTATACACTAATTTTTTCAAATACGCAATTATTTAACGCCACATTTTTATTTAAAAATAAAAAAAGGAGAACTTTAAATGGAAAAAATAGGACTTTTTGACCTTATAGACAAATTCAACGCCGCAGCCAGAGGGAAAAACGAGCTCGAAAAAAAGCAAAGCACAACCGCCTCGCCTGAAGGCGCGCCTGCCTCATCAAAATTTACCGACCCGAAAATCATTCCGCCAAAGCACTACTTGATGAACGCAAAAATGCAGGACTTTTGCATTAAGCACGACGAATTTGCAAAAAAAATAGGACGGTAAATTGCACCTTTACCGCGAGCAATCGTCACTAAAATCTTATCTTGCCATTATTGCAAAAGGGCGAGCGCCGTAATTACGTGCGCTCGCCCTGTTTTTATTTGTGTTTTTATTAAGCTGCCGCGAGTGACCGGCGACGGCATTACCGCTCCAATTATATCTCAACGTCAGAGAGCAAGCCCTCGTCGTTTTCGCGAAGCTCCTTAGGAATAAATATCGTATCGTAATCAACGAAATATTTCTTTTTGTTTATGGTAAAATAGTCCACTGTTTTCATAGTAACCAAAAGCAAGGATGCAAACGGAATAAGAATTATTTCACCTACGCCAAAGGTAAATACGGTGACGCTTGCGTGTAAATATATCAACATTACGGTTACCGCAAAATAAGCGGATATCATCTTGAGGAAATATCTTTTCTTAGGAACAAAGCCCTCTGCAAAGGCTCTTTTTACGCTTCTGTGCTCGCCGAGTAAAACGTTTGCCATAACCTGACTGAATACGGTACAGTATAAAGACATTGCAAGTGTTATAGTGAGCCCACACGCAAACAGTGCTAAAATCGGCATTATAAGCATTGCCAAACGGAATACTCCCCATACGACCAAGCCCACAAAAGCAGACCATATTACCGAAGAAACCGCGTCTATAAGCTGATAAACGAGTATTTTTTTGAAATTCTCTATCATTACTACAACGTAACCTCTATGCGACATATCGGTCATATGCCCGTTTACCAAAATCATCAACGTGCAATCGCTTATCCCGGTTAAAAACCTGTAAATAATGCTAAACACCAATACGATTATTACTGTCCAGACAAGACCGCCTACGTTTGAAGACAAATACTCCTTAAACGCACCGAAGTCCGTTTTTAGCAGTGATATCGTAAGCTCGTGATTCTCGCCGTTTACAATTGCAACGATAACAGACCAAAGCGATTGAAGCACGGGGCGAAGCCTTTCTATAAACGGGCTTAACGCCAGCCTTAAAATAAGCCCCAGAGAAAGGGAAAATATTGCAAAAATTATTATCTTGTAAATAAGATTTTTTAAAACCAGCGCATAGTTTGCTATGGCTATTTTTAAGGCGTTTCTAAGTCTCATAAAAAGCCTCCTCTTTTTACTTTACCAAATTATTATATAACATATCTCAAAATTTTGCAATTCTTTTTTACTATTTACCGCATACGCCGTATTAAACGGGTTTTAACGTTTACAAAAAAGGACCTTTTCGCGTATAATATAAAAGAGAATTTGTTGATGACGATTTTTAGATGGATTACCGCGCTTACAAAAGACCTCTTTGCAACTGCACAACGGCCTTTGTTTTTAGTTGTAGATAATGCTAAAAATGCAGATTTTTCCAACTGCATCTGCCGCATTCTTTTAATTATGGGCGCAGATGTCGTGCATCTAAGCGATATTTATCAAAGCAGCTTAACGCTTTACGACTGTTTTGACGGGGAAATTAACGTTTTGGATAAATTTGGAAGGGTTGAGCTTTCTTTAACAAAGCAATGCACGGAAAAAAACAGAAAAATCTATAAAAAGACCTTTTCTCAAAACAGCTTCTGGAGTATAGATTACAATGCTAAAGTCTAAATTTAGCCCAATTTTGTACAATTTAAGATACTATATGTGTAATATTTGGCAATAATGTTAAAATAAAAATCTTTTTATTTACAAATTTTTTGTAAAGGTGTATTATTGAGTTGTCAATTGGATATCAATTGATTTGATGTAGCTCATCATTTTCCCCCTTATCATATATTTTTCAAAGAGCAGTTTGCGAAGAGTTCGCGAACTGCTCTTTGAATTTTGCGTAAATCTGATAAGACATATCCCCTGCATTTAACGGGTTTTTATGGGCTGAGCTTAAAATCTGTGGCGGTATTTGTCTAAATCAACCCTTCCGTTTACAACCTCTATCCCCTCACCCTCAAGCATTGCGCGTTGAGCATCTTCACCGCCAAACGCAAAGGCGGGGGCTAAAAAGCCGTTTCTGTCAACGACCTTGTAGCAGGGAATGCCTTGCGGGTCGGGGTTGACGTGGAGAGCATAGCCCACTATTCTTGACGAACGTGGGCAACCTAAAGCCTTTGCTATATCGCCGTAGGTCGTTACCCTGCCTACCGGAATCGTTTTTAGTAATTTGTAAACCTCTTCAAAAAATGACATACAATTTTTACCTGTGTAAAATTTTATTTTTATCCGGATTTTTTTTGAATAAAATCCTTGATTAAACTGATTTTATATGATATAATGTTAAAAGTCAATTGAAATTTGCTGGTGTGGCTCAGTCGGTAGAGCAGCTGATTCGTAATCAGCAGGTCGTCAGTTCAAGTCTGATCACCAGCTCCAAAAAGAAAAGTCGCGCAAGCGGCTTTTTCTTTTTGTGCTTTTCACTCTTCTCTTTTCACTCTTCACTTTTCCCTAACTCTTCCTCGCGACTTTTCCAGAGAAGAGATAAGAAAGAAGAGAGAAAAGAAAAGGCAGCTTTTCTCCTTTTGGTCGAAAAGCATTTATTTTACACACGAGTTCAAGTCCGTACGAAAACTCTTGAAAATATCTTTTTTGTCCGCTCTTCGCAAACAGAAAAGTCGCGCAAGCGGCTTTTTCTTTTTGTGCTTTTCACTCTTCTCTTTTCACTCTTCACTTTTCCCTAACTCTTCCTCGCGACTTTTCCAGAGAAGAGATAAGAAAGAAGAGAGA
>JAFVQT010000049.1 GCA_017504655.1 Clostridia bacterium
AATCCCTGCGCCCCAACATTCTTATGGCGATTGGGTTAAGGATAACGAAAAGCATTGGAAGGTTTGCTCTTGCGGATTAAAGTCAAGTGAAAATACGCACCAATATGACGATAATTCCGATATGATTTGTAACGATTGCGGCTATGACAGAACTGTTCAGCACACCCACGGTAACGGAACAAAACAAGACGGTCAAGGCGCAACCTGTACCGTAAACGGTTGGAAGGATTATTACAAGTGTTCTTGCGGTAGAATTTACGAAGATGTGGCTTGCACGAATGAAATTACTTCGTTTGAAGAATGGAAGGTAGGCGCAGGTAAGATTGCAGCAGGTCATACGTTTGGCGATTGGCATACTGAAATCCCTGCAACCACCGAAAAAGAAGGCACGAAGGCGCATAAGGATTGTACGGTTTGCGGAAAGCACTTCGATGAAAACGGCAACGAAATCACCGAGCTTGCTATTCCTAAACTTGAAGACAGCTCTACCCCTAACAGCTCCGTAAACGGCGGTTCTTCGGATAGCGGTAAGAAGTCTGGTTGCGGTAGCGCGATTGGTGGCATTGGCGTTGGAATGTTTGCACTTGCAAGCGCGGCAACGTTCGTGTTCTTCAAAAAGAGAAAGGAAAACTAAATGAAGTTTATAAACGGTGGATGGAAACGTCCACCGTTTACTTTTCGACAAAAAACTTTCAAAAAAGTGTTGAAAAACGGTCAGGTGTACACGTTCTTGTACAGTTGACTGTTGACTTTTGCTTGCACTGACATAAGGACTAAACGGGAAATGACTTCTGCTATCGAAGAAATCATCTACAATTTAGTTGGAGCAATAGATTTACCCGATTTTGGTGATTTATTAGACGAAAAAAATTAAATAGCATGAGAAAAGGCGTGGCATCACGCCACGCCTGACTCTTAAAAAGGACAGCATTCCCGAAAAAATCCCTTGTAGGGACTCGGTAAAGCATCCCTTTTTTTTACTTTAAAATAAAAGTCTTGAAGACTGGCTTCAAGACTTTCTTTATATGAATTATTTGTTTAAAACAGTTTTAACGCTATTAACAACGTTTTCTACCGTAAAGCCGAATTTGCTTAAAAGAGCGGAGTGCGGTGCAGATGCGCCAAACGTTGTCATGCCGATGACCTTTCCGTCTAAGCCAACGTATTTATACCACATATCGGGCGTAGCAGCCTCAACTGCAACTCTTGCTCTTACGCTATTTGGTAATACGTAGGATTTATAGCTGTCGTCTTGCTTATCAAAAAGCTCCATACAAGGAATTGATACGACTCTTACGTCAATACCTTCCTTAATAAGCTCGTCCTTTGCCTTCATAACAAGCTCAACCTCTGAGCCGCTTGCCAATAAAATTGCATCGGGGGTAGGCTTATCGCTATCAGCTAAAACGTAACCGCCCTTCAATGCGTCAGAGCAGGAGTTTTTATATTGAGGAAGATTTTGTCTGGTCAAAACAAGACAGGTCGGTGAGCTTTCCGAGAGTGAAGAAATCCAAGCATAAGCCGTTTCTTTGCCGTCGGCAGGTCTGAATACCTTCATATTAGGAATAGAGCGAAGTCCTGCAAGCTGTTCGACCGGTTGATGGGTTGGTCCGTCCTCGCCAACACCGATAGAGTCGTGCGTTAAAATGTACGTTACCGGTATATTCATAAGAGCGGAGAGTCGCATTGCATTCTTCATATAGTCAGAGAAAATAAAGAATGTTGCACAGTAAACCTTTAATCCTCCGTGAAGAGCCATACCGTTACAAATTGCAGACATAGCGTGCTCTCTTATACCGAAATGGAAATTAGAGCCAACTCTGTTTTCGGGGGAGTAGTAGGTTCTTGAAGTCATGTTAGACTTGTTAGAAGGTGCAAGGTCGGCGCTACCGCCAACAAGATTAGGTACAAGCTCGGAAAGTCTGTTTAAAACCTTGAACGAGGTGTTTCTCGTTGCGTCCGGTTTAGCAAAGTCAAAGAGCTTATCGTCGTGCAGAAGGTCGGGAATCGAGCCCTTTAAATAATCCTTAAGCTTCTTACCAAGCTCAGGGTATTTCATTTCGTAGGCAGTAACCAAATTTTCCCATTTCTTCTGGATTTTATCGCCGTTTAACTTATATTTTTCAAGGTATTTTGCAACCTCCTTTGGAACTGTAAACTCAGGGTAGTCGTGCTTTAAATTGAGCTTGAGCTCAGTTATAGCCTCTTTGCCTAAGGGCGCGCCGTGAACGTCTGCAGTGCCTGCTTTTGGAGATCCGTATCCTATAGTGGTTTTTATAATGATAAGCGAGGGCTTTTCAGTCTCCTTTTTAGCCTTATCAATAGCTCTTGAAATAGCCTTGAGGTCGTTTCCGTCCTTAACGTTTATTACCTGCCAGCCCTGAGCCTCGTGTCTTGCACCGACATCCTCTGTAAAGGCAGTATTAATATTGCCCTCAATAGTAATATCGTTTTTATCGTATAAAACAATTAATTTGCCAAGCTTTAACGTGCCTGCAAGAGAAGCCGCTTCATATTCGATACCCTCTTGCATGCATCCGTCACCGCAAAGAGCGTAAGTGTAGTGGTCGACTATTTTAAATCCGTCACGGTTAAATTCCGCAGCGAGCTTAGTTTCTGCAATCGCCATACCAACCGCATTTGCAATACCTTGACCGAGTGGTCCTGTGGTCGTTTCAATACCGGGGGTGTGTCTGTATTCAGGGTGACCGGGTGTTTTTGAATCCAATTGACGGAAGTGCTTGATATCCTCCATAGATACGTCGTAGCCAAACAAATGCAAAAGTGCATAGTTGAGCATAGAACCATGTCCTGCCGAAAGAATAAATCTGTCTCTGTCAAAAAACGATGGGTCGGTAGGATTAAATTTAAGATGATCGGCAAATAAAGTATAACCGATTGGCGCGCTGCCGAGAGGAAGACCGGGGTGACCCGAATTGGCCTTCTGAACAGCTTCCGCTGAAAGTACTCTAATTGTGTTTACTGCAAGATTGTTGATATCCATAGGTATCTCCTTAAATCGTCATACATATTTATTATAGCCTTTAAGCAAAAATATTTCAAGTGTTTTATTAAGATTGTGAAAATTAATTGTAAAAGTGTGAACGCTTGATAAAAACAGTGTAAATACAAAATAATATTTTGCATTTAAAATTTCATTTTGCTAAAAACATTTGCTTTTACTTTACTTTTTTATAATTAAAATGTATAATTACAATGTAAAATTACGTTTACAAGGGAGATACTGTATGTTAGTAAGAAATTTGCTTGGTTCAAGATATAAAGAAACACCTAAAGATTGCGTAATTGCAAGCCACGCCCTTATGATGAAGGGTGGATATATTAAATATATGAGTGCTGGTAGCTATTCGCTTTTTGCTCCCACCAAGCGCATCACCAATAAGGTTGAAAAAATTATAAGAGAGGAAATGGACAGAGTAGGCGGTCAAGAGGTTATGTTCCCCGTAGTTATGCCTGCTACTATTTGGGAGGAATCGGGCAGATATTCAAGCATCGGTAGCGAAATGGCTCGTTTTACCGACAGAAACAATGCAAAAATGGTGCTCGGAATGACTCACGAGGAGGCTGCTGTTCATCTTGCAAGAGATATAGCTGCCTCATATACCGATTTCCCGTTTATGATTTATCAGATTCAAACTAAATTCAGAGATGAGCCAAGAGCGAGAGGCGGACTTATAAGAGTAAGAGAATTTACTATGAAAGACGCATACTCTTTCCACACCACTCAGGAGGATCTCGAAAGCTATTACGACAAATGCTTTACCGCATACGAGCGTATTTTTAAGCGTGCAGGTGCTAAAAACGTCGTTGCAGTAAAAAGTGACAGCGGTATGATGGGCGGTAAGATTTCTCACGAGTTTATGCTTTTAACAGAAATTGGTGAGGATACTCTTGCTATTTGCTCAGAATGCGATTATAAAGCAAATTTAGAGGTTGCCGACTGTATCACTCACGAGATAGAAAGTCAGGTAGAAGAGCTTGTAGAGGTTGCAACTCCAAACGTTAAGACCATAGAGGGCTTAAAAAGAGTTTTACATGTTGATCCAACGAGAATGTGTAAGGCAGTAGTATATCAGGAAAATGCCACTGACGATTATATCGTCGTATTTATAAGAGGAGATCTTGAGGTCAATGAAACCAAGCTCCGAAACTATTTAAAGACAGAGGTTCACCCTGCGAGCGGTGTAAGCGAAGACTCAGGTATAGTTGCAGGCTTTATAGGACCTGTAGGCTTTAACGGAAAGGCTAAGGTTGTATTTGATAAGTCCTTGATGGGCATTGAGAGCTTTGTTTGCGGTGCAAACAAGGCAGACGCTCACTTCAAGGGCATGAACATTTCCCGTGACGTAGGTAACGTAGAGTACGTTGAGGTTGCAAAGGCGTATAACGGCGGAATATGTCCTGTTTGCGGAAAGCCAACAATTACCTTAAAAAGAGGTGTAGAGATAGGTAATATCTTCCAGCTTGGCAAAAAATATACCGAGTCAATGAATATGACCTACGTCGATAGCGACGGAGAAAGAAAGCATCCAATTATGGGCTGTTACGGAATTGGTGTTGGCAGACTTGTTGCAACCATTTGCGAGGAACAGCACGACGACTACGGTCCTATTTGGCCTATTTCAATAGCTCCGTGGGAGGTTGAAATTTGCTGTCTTCAATCGGGTGACGAGGGTGTAAAGGCTGTTTCCGACGGTCTTTACAAGGAGCTTACCGATTTGGGCGTAGAGGTTCTTTACGACGATAGAGACGTTAGAGCGGGATCTATGTTTGCCGATGCAGACCTTTTCGGTGTGCCTGTAAGAGCTGTTGTAAGCCGTAAGACCTGCGATAGAGGTATAGTAGAGGTTTCGCTTAGAAACAAGACGTTTAAGGGTGAGGTTTCTATGCAAACTGCAGGTCAGGATATTTTGAAAATAGTAAATGATTTAAAGGCGGAATATAACGTTTAATTTTTATGGAAAACGCGAGCGGACAAAATAGCTCAACAAAGGAGTTGAAGCTTTACAATCCCAATAGATTTAACGGCTTAGACGGGGCATTATGCTTTATTACCGTATTGGTGGCGTTTGCGCTAATGCCTTATGTAGTAAAGCTCTTGCTTGGCGACGTCTTGCTTGCAATAAGCAAATACGACACTTATATTTACATGGTAATAAGCGTTACGATTTCGCAAGCAGTTATATTTTTCGTCGGCTTTGTCTATTGCAAAATCAGGCGGGTAAATCCATTTGCGGGCGGTGGATATAAGGCCTCGTGGGACGGGATTCACGTTTTAATGTCCATAATGCTCACGCTTGGCGTTATGATGCTTTTCTACTTTACGCACTCACAATTTTTTGGCTATGCATCGGAGCTATTGCCCTCAAGTCAGGGTATGCCAACGGTTATAAGTCCATTCAGTGCGTTATTTGCATTGATTTATATTGCAGAAATTGCAGTTTTGCCTGCAATAGCAGAAGAAATGGTATTCAGAGGCATAATAATGCGTGGCTTTGAGCAGTTTGGCGGTTTATTTGCAGTTCTTTGCTCATCGGTAATGTTTTCTCTCATGCATGGCAATTTCGGTCAGCTTATACTGCAATTTATAGGTGGGCTTGCCATTGGCGGAGTAGTTTATATAACTAAAAATTATCTACTTGGCTCAATAATGCATTTTGTTAACAATGCGTTTTCTATCATTTATACGTTACTAATTATTCCCTTAACCGACAGCCCTATAAGTTACAAAATAACTGCGGTTACAGGCTCTGTTACTATCATTTTAGGCGTTGTATTTTGTTTAGTCAGCGGAATATATTTTATTTCAATGCTTATTGAAAAAGAAAAAAACAGGGCGCTTGGCAAAGACACGTCTTTCAAATATGAAAAAAAGAGATATTACTTAATGCAGTCAAACGGCAAAGAAAAGCTTTGCCCACATGACAGCGTGCCGACTTTCTATATAAAGGACGAAAGGGACGACAGGTTATTTCTTATAAAAGGGCAGTATCGTGCGCTCAATAAGGGAGCAAGCTACAAATTATCTTTTATTTTAATTTGCGTGGGAATATTACTTGCTACAATATTACTTTTCTTAGGTTAAAGAGGTGAAAAACAATGATTTACGAGATGTTTAATTATCTTTACGTGTTATCAGCAGATATAACGAGCTCTACAGGTTACGGATTAGGACCGGGTGGCTATCTGCTGTTTATGATTGTTGGCGTAATTTTTGAATTAGTTATATTCGGTGTATATTATACGTTCAGAAGCCTTGGCTTATATAAAATGGCAAAAAACAGCGGTTTGGTTAAGCCTTGGATGGCAGTAATACCGTTCTTTGGTATATACGCATGCCACAAGCTTTCGCCAAACAGTAAATATATTAAAAAGAACAACATTTTCTTTATTTTATCAATAATATTCGGTGGAATGATATTGCTTGTAAACTGCTTGTTAGATGTCTTTTACGGTATCCCTGCAATATTCAAGCTTGTTGATTTGTCTAAAACAGTCAGTGCTGCAGAGGGTGCGGTGTTACCGATTTCTAAGGCTAATTTAGGTCTTGATTCAAATTTTGCAGCCGTTATGTCAGCATATTTAAGCATTGTAAATACCGCATATGCAGTATTTATGCTACTCGTATATAGCCGTTTATTTACAAGCTACAAGGCGCAAAATGTTATGAGATTTGTCCTTTTCTCTGCGCTTGTATATTTTGCTACGGATACCTTCATTTTAGCAGGTATATTCGTATTTGCGTTAAGAAATAAACCGCGTATCGACTACGATGCTCTCTTTGAGGCAAGGGCAAGGTTTGCTCAAAATGCGTCGCGCTCAAATCCCTACGGCGGTAATACCTACGGTGGCAATACGTATTACGGCAATACTCAGCAAAACGGCAACAACTACGGTCAGCAAAACGGCTATAGTGCGCAGCAACCAAAGGATATTGACCCATTTGAGGAGTTTAATTTTTCTAATACCGAAAGGGGAACAGACGATCTTTCAGAGGATTCGGACGACTTTTTTAACTGATTATGAGTAAAAACGTTTCAGCAATTTCAACTGCTCCCGGTGTAGGCGGTGTGGCAATAATAAGAATTAGCGGTAACAGTCCGCTTTTAATAGCCGAGAAGATGTTTAAGCCTCTCGGCAGTGTTGCCGTACGCGACTTTGAGCCGTATAAGCTTTACGTCGGCGAAATAGACGGTGGTAGCTTTACAGACTTCGGTATGTGTGTTTATTTTAAAGCGCCAAAAAGCTATACCGGTGAAGATATGGTTGAATTTCACTGTCACGGCGGTATTGCAATTACTCAGGGAATACTCAAAAAGACATTTGAATTGGGCGCAAGCCCTGCAAGCAAGGGTGAATTTACCAAAAGGGCATTTTTAAACGGAAAAATGAGTTTATCATCCTGCGAGGGGCTTATTGATATGATAAACAGCGAAAGCGTAGGCGAGGTAAAGGCAGGGTATTATCTGTACAGAGAAAGGCTGACTGCAAAAATTACAAAAATGCAGAGCAGACTTACATATGCATTAGCCTACGTAAATGCGGGTATCGACTATCCCGAAGAGGGTGTTACAGAGGATAATTACGATGAAATTGTCAGCACCTTGTCCTCTGTTAAGCAGGAAATTGAAGAAATTATCTCTCACTATGGCAAGGGCAGAAAGATAAAGCAAGGCGTTAAGGTTGCTCTTCTTGGCAAGCCAAACACAGGCAAAAGCTCTGTGTTGAACAGTATATTGGATTACGATAAGGCAATAGTTTCTTCGATTGCAGGCACTACGAGAGACGTTGTTGAGGGCGAAATTGACGTAAACGGCGTTAGGTTTAACCTTTACGATACTGCAGGCATAAGAGAGAGCTTGGACGAAATCGAAAGTGTGGGAATTCGTCGCTCTGAAAATATTTTAAGAGAATGTGATGTTTGTATAGTTGTTTTAGACGGCAGCAGACCTTTAGAGCAAGACGATTTAAACGTTTTAAAGCAGACCGAGGGTAAGGATAGAATTGTTATAGTAAACAAAAATGATTTAAACGAAAGCCCGGCAATTGAAGGTGATTTATACGTTTCTGCAAAAACAGGGCTTAATATTGACCGTTTAAAGGAAGAGCTGTCTAAAAAGGCATTTGACGGCAAAATTGATTTAAATGCAGACTTTTTAACTGAAGAAAGACATCTCTTAGCCCTTCAAAGAGCAAGAGATTCGCTAGGCGATGCAATAAACGCGTTTAGCGTAACTACAGCGGATTTATGTGCGATTGACGTAACTGATGCGTGGAGCGCGCTTGGAGAGGTTAGCGGAGAAACGGCTAACGAGGCAATTATCGACGAGATTTTTAGTAAATTCTGCGTTGGTAAATAGGAGGAAATATGATAGATTTAGATTTATACAGGGTGTTTTATACAGTAGCTAAATGCGGAAGCTTAACTAAGGCGTCCGAAGAATTATATATTTCTCAGCCTGCAGTTTCACAAGCAATAAAGCATTTGGAAACACAGCTTGGAGGTAAGCTTTTTAACAGAGTAAGCAGAGGTATGGAGCTTACCGAAACTGGCGGAAGACAAATTTTTGAAATTGTTGAAAGAGCAATTAAGCTTTTGGATTCTGCTGAATCAAAGTTTAAAGAGAGTAAGAATATAGCAACGGGAGTTTTAAGAATTTCCGCTGCCGATACAGTCGTTACTCATTATCTTATGAGATATATTAAAAAATTTCACGAGCTTTATCCAAACGTTGTAATAACCTTTAAGGACTGTACGACAAAAGATACGTTAGAGCGTATTAAATCACATAAAGCCGACATAGGACTTGTAAGTCTTCCGATTAATGACGACGACGTTTTATTAACAGGTCAAACAGGTGTTATTGAGGATATTTTCGTTGCATCGGATAAGTATTCAAATTTATTTGACTCTATTATCGACTTAAGGGATTTACCCGATTATCCTATCATAATGCTTGATAACAGCACGTCTACCAAAAAGGAAATTACAAACTTTTTAGATAAGCACGGCATTACCGTTACCCCTGAATTTGAGGCGGGAAGCGTAGAGCTTATTATAGAAATGGCTAAAAACGGCATGGGTATTGCGTGTGTTCCGCGCCGTTATGTATTGGAAGAGCTTGCAAGAAAGGAGCTATACGAAATTAAAGTCAGCCCGACGCTTCCTACAAGAGCAACCGGCGTTGTTTTAAATAAAGACGTAAATACTCATAGCTTTGCGTTAAAGGAATTTGTTAAAATTCTCGACGTAGACGAGTATAGCCAAAAAAGACAGTAAAAAGCATAATAAACAGTTTAAGAGTAATAATTTAGCCTTTTACAGTGCGTTAAATTGATAAACAAATAGTTTAAGGTATAGCATAAGCCCCTTTCGAGCAAGTTCGAAAGGGGCTTACTTATTGAAAAACGTCGTGCGTGGAACTATTTTCTTTTTCTTCTTAAATCTTCGCCTTTTATTTTTATAAATACGCCGTGGCGTTTGTCGTTTAATCTTGACAGAGTTCTGTCACCGTATCTGTCTAAGAGCTGTTCTTGCTCTAAGTTCGTTGTAATTATAAACGGGTTACCCTTAGTCATTCTCTCTGTTATTATCATAAGCAGATACTCTTCGGTAACGTTTTTATATATCGGCTCACTGCCAAGGTCGTCTATAACCAACAAATCACATTCGGTCAAAAGGTCTAAGTACACACCCTTGTCGTCAACAGGTGCAGTGTGGTATTTTAAAAGAATTGAGTTTAGCTCGCATGCTGAAATAAAAACAACGTTGAAATCTCTTGAGATCAGCTCGTTTGCAATACACTTTGCCAAATAGCTTTTACCCGTGCCAACGCTACCTGCAATTACAATATTTTTATCTGTAGCAGGGAATTTTTCGCAATAAGACTGCATTTTTGTGTATATTTTTTCTAAATCGTTTAAATCCTTATAGCTTGCCTTTTTAAAGGAGTGAAGCTTTTTTCTTTCAAGACCAAGCTCCTCTAAGGTAAGCTTATGTAAAAGCTTTCTGTAGCATTTGCATCTTACACCGCTTTCAAGCCTTCCTGTGTCGGAGCAAGCCGAGCATTCGTATTTTACTGCAAAGTCCTTATCGTTGAAGCCAAGCTCCCTTTTGATTGTGATTAAAAGCTCTGCATCAGCATTTAACCGGGCTTTAAGCTCGTTTATTAGCTTGACGTCACCTTTAAATTTTGCCTTACTTAGCTCAAATCTGGTGGAATTGTATTTGTTATACGCTAAAAGATAGCTTTCGTTACTTAAAAGCTCATTAGTTAATATCTCGCTCTTTTCCAAGGCGTTTTTGCGCTTTTGCGAAAAGATTCTTTCTATTTCATATGTTATCTTACTGTTTTGCGTCATCGTTCACCTTAAAATTCAACGTCGTCTATGTTGTCAATCAAGTCGTCAAGCTCTTGCTTGGTGTAGGTTTGCGACTTGAATGCCGACGTCTTTGCAGAAGCCCTTGCGATGGTTGACGGTATTTTGTCCGCCGTGTAAATGTCTGAAGCCTTCCATTCTGAAAGTATTGCGTTTACGTATGCAAAGGGATTGTTTTTGCCTGCTGAGAGGCTTACAGCCTCCTCAATCATTTCATCGGAGAATCTCCATCCTCTCCAGATTTGTACGTTTTGCCTATCAAAATCTGTGGGTCTGCGCGAAATACCGACAATTGATAAAAGCTTTTTGATAAATTCGTCGTCTTGCGTGGACGATTTTATAAATTCGGCAATTGAATTTACTGTTATAAGTCCTTTTTTGTAAAGCTTTTCTACAACCTCGTTCATGCCTTCTAATGTACGTCTGTTCTTTCTGAAGCAGTAATTTGCAATAAATACAAGAGAGTCCTCGTCGTAGCCCTTGTTAACCCACGGTATAACGTAGTTTTCTACAACGGGGTCAATAACCTCGGTGTAGACCGAAAGCGTTTTATTTATGCTGTAAGCAATTTCAACAATCTTCTTTTTCTCTTTATAATAGCCGTCAATTTCTTCGGGAGAGAATTTTTTTGCAGAGTATAAATTAGAAATCTCCTTATCAAGCTTAGTCATGCTTTTAACCTTGCTTTTGGTGCAAGCAGTAATTATTGCGTTTTTAGAGTATTTCATATCCTGAGTCCATTTTTTATACATGTTCAAGTCGTCGATTTCAGGCTTTGAGGTTGGGCTTATAAGATTGAAAATCTCATATAAATCAGCTGATTTTATAGTATAGTCAGAAAGCTCCTTTTCAATTTTACTTTGTGTTGTAATCCCTCTTGATGCAAAGTCATTGGCAACCTTTAAAACGTATCTGAAGCTTATTCCCTTGCCCTTTAAATCAACGCAGTACTTGATAATCATAAGCATTGCCTCGGGCTTTATGGAATGCTCCTCCATTATTGAAAAATAAGCTGAAAATTCATTGGTTGTAATCATCCTGTCGGGTATTAAAACCTGTAATGCTTTGTTAAATCCCGTATATTTTTCGGGGTTGAATTTCTTTGGCTTATGCGCCTCAACGGGTAAATACTTGACAGTAAAGGGGGATTCCGAAATTACGTTTAAAAGCCCAAATTCTTCCCAGAATTTAAAGCAATTTCTAACCTCGTCCACGTCTAAATTTATGTTTTGAGCAAATACTTCCAATGTAATGTCGTCTTCGCTTTTACACACATAAAGGCCGTAAAGATAAACCTTTACGGCATCGCCCGTTGCAATGGGCAGATACATATCTATAAATTTATTGTCAATCGACGTAATAGAATTTACGTTAAAATCTTTTGAAAAGGTGCAAAACGACATAATTCCTCTTTTTGGCTTGATTTTGTTGTTAAAATATATTATTATATTATTATAAAAAAATCAAGATATTTTATTCTCAAATTTTTAAAACACAATATTTTGTGGTTTAACAAAAAGAAGGAAACAATTCACACTATGAAAATTTTACACACGTCAGATCTACACGTAGGCAAAAAATTAGACGGTATTTCGCGAATAGACGAGCAACGCGATGTTTTAAATGAGATAATTGATATTGCCATAGAAGAAAAGGTGTCGGTAGTTATTATTGCAGGTGACGTTTACGATACGTTTATCCCCTCTTCAGAGGCGGAAAATTTGTTTTTTGAGGTTTTAGACAGATTTTCAGCAAACGGTATAACTGTTGTAGCGGTCAGCGGTAACCACGATGATGAGAATAGACTGCTGGCATCAAAGGCGCTGGCTTCAAAAAGGGGAATATATCTTTGCGGAAGCGAAAACAGCTTTGACGGTTGCTCGTTGAACAAAATCAAGGTGGACAGATCGGGCGCAGGCTTTATCGTTTTAAACGACGGTGATGAAAAGGTCTTTATTGCGACAGTGCCTTATTTCGGCGAAGTGCCGATTGGCTCTGCCGTTGATAAAGAGCAGACCTTCAGCGACAGAGTAAGCTCTGTATTTAGAGAGGTTTTATCTGCCAAATGCAGTGACGAGGCTGCAATTTTGATTACCCATTTATTTATGCTTGGCGGTAGCAGGACAGACGGTGAAAGAGATATTGATTTAGGTGGAGTAAAGCTTGTTTCTCCAAGCGCGATTCCGGGTGATTTTGTTTATACTGCGCTTGGTCATTTACATAAAAGGCAGGTAATTTCAAATGATAGATTTGTAATTTATTCAGGCTCGCCACTTCAGTATTCTTACGACGAGGTAGGGGTTGATAAATCTGTTACAGTTTTTGAAATTGTTAATAAAAGGGTAGAGAATTTACGAGCGATTGAGCTTAAAAAGGGTAAAAAGCTTGCAAAAATCAGTTGTTTGGGTGTTGAAAATGCTGAAGAAATTTTAAAAAATTACACAGATTTTTACGTTGACTTAAACGTGATTTCGGATAGACCGTTGCTTTTTGATGAAATAGCCGAGCTAAAAAGCAAGCATTCAAACATCACAAAAATAAGGCTTGAGCTTGTCGGTGGTGCGGAAAATGCTACTGCAACAGGCAGAAAACACCTGTCAGATAAGGAGCTTTTTGTGGAGTTTTATAGATGTAAATACGGTGCTGAGCCGGATGAGGAAGTGTTGAGAGCTTATTTAGAAATTATGTCGGAGGAATAGAATTTGAAACCGTTAAAACTTGTTATTCAAGGTATAAGAAGCTTTTCGGAAAGGGCTGAAATAGATTTTGAAAGCGTTTCTAAAAACGGCTTGTTCGGTATATTCGGTTCTACAGGTAGCGGTAAAAGCACAATTTTAGATTCTGTAATTATTGCTTTATACGGTGAAATCAGCGGACAAAAAATGTCCGAGCTGATTAGCGCAAGATGTAAAAGCGCGTACGTTGCACTTAATTTCGAGCTGAGCAATAAGGGTATAAGAAGAAGCTATTTGGTAGAACGCACGTTTAAGCTTAAAAAAGACGGCAGTTACGGTAGTGCGGTAGCGTTCTTATACGAAACGACGTCCGGATTAAGCGTCGCTCTTGCCTCGCAAACGAGTGAGGTCAACAGGATTATAGAGGACATTTTGGGGCTTGGTCAAAATGAGTTTACCAAGTGTATTATCTTACCGCAAGGGGAGTTTTCTCAATTTGTAAAAGCGCCTAAGGGGGATAGGGTTAAGATAATTGAAAAGCTCTTTTCTCTTGAAAGATACGGTGAGATTTTCAGTATAAGGCTTAAGGCTAAGCTAAATGAATTAAACGTTCAAATCAAGGTGAAGGAAGAGAATCTGAAATTGTATGAGAGCGTAACAGAGGATATTTTGAAAAATCAGCTGAATTTACAAAACGAAACTCAAAAATCCCTTGACTTAGAAAACGTAAAACTTTATAAAATCAATGAATTTATCAGAGAAAATGAATATTATTATAATTTGAGCAAGCAACTTGATGAGGATAAGAAAAAGCTTTATGACTTGCAGTCTAAGGCAGATGAAATTTCTAAAAAAAGACAAATAGCAACTCTAAACGAAACGGCAAAAAAAATATGTAAAGAAAATGAAATCTTAGTAAAATTACAAAGTGATTTTTCAAGTTTAAGCGACAGGCTTAATAAGCTTATTAAAAACAATTATGAGATTGATGAGAGGGTTAAAAAAAGTCAAGAGCAGTATGCTTTAAGGGATAGCCTTATAAAACAAAAGGATGAGTGCTTAAATAAAAAGGAAGCTCTTCTTGGAGCGAACGGTGATTTTAAAAGACACGGCGAGCTAAAGCGAGTTATTCAATCGTTAACAGCTCAGATAGAATTGGCTAATGAAAAGCTGTTGCAAAGCCACAAGGTTATAGAAAAATGCAATCAGCTTGAGGCGGAAACACTAAAAAAACTCAAAAAAATTGAAGATGGCAACAGGATTTCGGACTTGTTTTCTTCGGTTTCGTCCTCTGCGCTCAGCAATGAATACAGTGAGCAGGTTTTGTATTACAAAGACCAAATTAAAAAAATTGAGGATTATAATGACGAAAGCAAGCTTTACGGGTACGTAATAAGCAGATGCAATGAAAGACTTAACGAATACGGCTCAAGGCTGAGCAATATTAACAGTTGCGATACGTTAAGCTTGGATGACGCAATCGAAAATTACAAAAGCTCAATGCAGATAAAGCGACAAATCGAAGCCGATTTAAAAGTTGTTTCCATTGATAAAGCAAGGGCAGAAGAGCTTTGTAAAAATCTTGTGCAAAGTATATCATCTTATAAAACTGATCTTGAAAATGCTAATAACGAATATAGCTCATTAAACATAAAACTTTTAAAAATCGTTGATAATATCGACAGTTTTGAAAGTAATTTGATTTATATCAGCGATATGTATAAATCTCTTGTTCAAAAAGAGGAGGCTTTACAAAAGGAATACATAAGCGCAAAAGAGGCTCAGACTGAAATTAAAATAAAGCTTAACGAAATGCAAAGCGAGGCAGACTCTAAATCCGTTGCACTAAAGGGACAAAACGAGCTTGTTGAGTCGCTGTTTACAGATGGTGTATCAAGTGTTGAAAGGGCAAAGGAAATTTACGCTGAGGGCATCGACCTTGCGTTGCTTACTGATGAGATTGAGCAATATGAAAAGGATACTGAATTTTATCAAAAGTCCGTTCAAAGGCTTGAAAATGAACTTGGCAAGGTTGACTTTGATGTGAATAGGTATCGCGAAAAAATAGGTGAGAGAGAGCAAATTCTTCAAAATTGCGAAAATTTTAAAGAAAAATTAATAAATTATCAAAATAATAATGAAAAATTGTCGCAAAATTTTGATAAAAGGTGTATAATAGAAAAAGATTTAATATCTTTGCGCGCTCGCGAGGGCGTGTTCAGGCGTTTGGAGCAAGCTGTGTCAAGAAGAGCATTTGCCGAATTTATTTCTGCAGAGTTCCTATCCGACGTTGCTCGCTCTGCAAGAAAAACCTTGCTTGAGCTTACAGGCGGTAAGTACGATGTCGTTTATCATGATTCACTCGACGGCGCAAAGGACGGCTTTTACGTTGTGGACAATCTCAACGGTGGAACTGAAAGATCTGTTTCTTCTCTTTCGGGTGGCGAAACTTTTTTGGTATCACTTTCGCTTGCCTTATCTCTTTCTGCGGGAATTTACGCAGGGTCGGACAGACCTATGGAATTTTTCTTCTTAGACGAGGGATTCGGTACGTTAGACGAGGATTTGGTTGACACGGTTTTGGATAGCTTGGAAAAGCTTAGAAATAAAAGTTTTTCAATCGGGCTTATTTCACATTTGTCCGAGATGAAGAGCAGAATACAAAGTAAGATTACTGTTATGCCTGCAGACGAAACACACGGTTCAAGGGTTTTGCATACAGGTATAAATTAAACGGTTGGTGATAGATGGATAAGGCTAACGGCTCGTCAGTAAAACAAAATACGTTTTTAACCAAGAACACTCTTTGGGCGGGGTTCGACGTAAGCAAGTCGCTTCAGCCAAGTAAAATTAACGAGGTTCGTTACGACGGTATAACTTATGCGGAATATTTCTTCTCGGGCAGAGATGTAAACGGGGAGAGGGTCCGTATTTTTGGCATGTTTGCAACTCCTGACGACGTTAAGTCCTACAATGCAATTTTATATTTGCCCGACGTTTCTGAAAGCCCGAGCTTTGATATGATAATGGAGTATGCAAAGATGGGATACGCCGTTTTTGCGGTTGACCTTTGCGGTAAAACCGACGAGGATAGAAAATGCACGTCTTATCCCGAGGCAATATCGTACGCAAACTACCGTCAAAGGGGTAGAAGCATGGATTTTGTCGATACGACCGCATATCAAACCTCATGGTACGAGTGGGTGAGCGTTGGCAGATACGCAATATCTTTTCTTGCATCACAGCCTAAGGTTAAAAATATCGGTGTAATCGGCGTTAAGCACGGCTCTAACGTTGCCTGGCAGCTTTCTGCAACCGACGAGCGTATTAAGTGCTCTGTTATGATGTTTGGAGCGGGTTGGTATGCATATAAAGGTCATTTCAAGTTTGATGAGCAAAGCGAGGGGCTTGTTATAAACGACGAGCGAAGAAGATTTATTGCGGCGCTTGAGGCACATGCGTATGCGCAGGATGCGAAATGCCCTATACTTTACGTGTCGTCAACCAATAACGACTCCTTTGATTTTGACAGAAGCTTTGATACCTTATTCAGAATACCCGATAAAACCGATAGCTTTTTTAATTTTGCTCCCGGCTACAACGAGTATTTGGACAATTTCTGCAAAAAAGACGTTGAGCTTTTCCTGAAGAAGTATTTAAACGATAAAAACACCTATTTCCCTGAGCCTCCAACTCTCAACGTTGAGCAAGACGGAAAGTACGTTAGCGTTAATATTTCACCTGACGATAAAGACAACGTAACCTCAACTAAGGTGTTTATAAACGAGGGTGTAGTTGACCCCGCGCTCAGAAACTGGATGCCCTGCGAGCAGTCACAATACGATAAAAACGAGTATGAATACGTTTTAAGCGGTGAGTCTACGCAGGTATTCGTGTTTGCAACAGTTAAGTACAAATCGGGCGTTACCGTATCGTCAAAGCTTTTGCGGTAGCCATATCGTCCCTGGTGTTCATGGAACAGCTCCGTGATTTTGGTTTTGACAGTGGCATACTTATCCTCCTGAACC
>JAFVQT010000050.1 GCA_017504655.1 Clostridia bacterium
ATCAGAGTGATATTCGCCGGAGGATTGGAGGTGACTCAATCGTTAGTATAAAAGACCGTGGGAGTTCGAAACCTTATTGCAAAACGCAAAAAATATCTTTTTCGTAGCCTTTGCACAAAAAAACACCACACCCTTTCGGGTTTGGTGTTTTTTGTTTCATATAAAATAGAAGGGATTTGAACGGGTGGGCAGTCGGCAATGCGTTGACGACCAAACAACCGATGAAACGGTTGTTTGCCACACAGGCGTGATAGTGAACAACGGTGACTTATAACGAGTTTTTGAAAAGCCCGCACGTGTAAGGGCGAACAACCTTAAAACGAGAACACAACTTAAAGTGAACGGAGCAAATCCCTCATCCCCAGCCAAAAAAACACCACACCCTTTCGGGTTTGGTGTTTTTTTGTTTCATATAAAATAGAAGGGATTTGAACGGGTGGGCAGTCGGCAACGTGACGTTGCATCCACTCTATCCTTTTTACATTTAACATAGAACGACACAGAGCCGACCAAACAACCGATGAAACGGTTGTTTGCCACACTATTTTGAGTATCAGTAATTATTTCTTGACTTTTTTTTAAAAGTAGGCTATACTTTGACAATATTCAACGTTGACAAGGTAATTTGTATGCGAAACTATCTGCTTGATTTTTTTGAACAGTTTGAATATCACAAGCATGATGCCACCGAGCTTATGACCGCCTATGATAAAATTATTGCAAACGGCGATGCTAAAGCAATTTTAAGTGGCACAATTTGCGCGTATAAAGAAAACAATTCAATCGATTTTAATAACATAATATTACCTGCTAACAAAAAAATTTCAGAGCTTGCTTGCTTAAATCACTACACTGTTGATTTGCTTGTATATATTTGTTTGACAAAGCATTTGAAAGAGCTTTATATCGAAAAAAATATAGACCTGCAGATTTATCACGATAGCGTGCTTGACCTTAAATGGAAGCTTGAAGAATGCAAAGCCGTAAAAGGCGTATGCGGTGTTTTTGTGGCTTATTGGTTTGTTAACTTTTTTAACTTGACAAGGTTTGCTCTTGGCAGACTTCAATTCGAGCCGTTTAACGTTACCTTTGATTACGAAAAAAACGGTATTAAATTAGAAAAGGATAAAAGCGTTGCCCTTAGCGTGCATATTCCAAGGACGGGCACGCCAATAGATAAGCAAAGTTGTGATAACTCTTACGCTCTCGCAAAGGAGTTTTTTAAAAAGCAGTTGGGCGAAAGTCCCGTTTTTGTTTGTTTTTCTTGGCTTCTTCACCCTCAGATTGAAATAATTGCGCCAAAGCACACAAACGTATACCGTTTTTTTAAAGAATACGACGTTGTATATAGCAAGGACAACGACGGAGAGGACCTTTGGAGATTGTTTGACACAGACGAAAAAGACCCTTACAAGCTACCGACAGACTCTTCGCTTAGAAGATGCTTTGTAAATCACCTTAAAAACGGTGGAAGGGTTGGCGAGGGCTTTGGTATAAAACGCCCTTAAACAGTGTAATAAGCTATAATAACTTACAGTTAAAGCCCCTTGAGTGCAATCATTTGCACTCAAGGGGCTTATTATATTACTTTAAAAAGCAGTATTAGCTGTGATGAGCCCTGACAAAGCCAACAGCCTTTGCAATTTCCATAACGAGCATAGGAATAAGAGAAAAAGCAAGGCAAACCGGATACAGCCACCAATTTATAAACGTCATGCCGAATACCGTGTTTACACCGGGAATAAAGAGTACACCGGCAGTAAGCAAAGTACATACGCCAAGAGATAAGTTCATAGTCTTATTGGAGAAGAATCCTACCTTAAACAGTGAATGAGAGGATCTCATATTAAGTGCCTGAACAAGCTGACTCATTGCAAGTATCATAAACGCCATCGTACTGCCTGCAACGTGATTTAAATCGCCCGACGGAGCTTTCATTACAGTTGCGCCCAAAAGGTAACCGCCCAAAGTAATTACTGTCAAAATCAGACTGTTAATACAAATCCTTACTCCGAGTCCGTTTGCAAACAGGCTTTGATTTTTTGGATTTGGCTTACGGTACATTACGTCCTTTTCCACAGCCTCCATACCAAGCGCAATTGCAGGCAGAGAGTCTGTGATTAAGTTTATCCAAAGAAGCTGAATAGGCTTAAAGGGATTTCCAAGCCCTGCAATAAGCCCTAAAAGCACGGTTGCAAGAAATACTACAAGCACCTCTGCAAGGTTAGTAGAAAGCAAAAATCCAACGACCTTTTTTATATTTTCAAATATACCCCTACCCTCTTTAACAGCATCTACTATAGTTGCAAAGTTATCGTCGGTAAGAGTCATATCAGACGCGCCCTTAGCTACGTCGGTGCCCGTAATACCCATTGCGCAACCGATATCTGCCGCCTTAAGCGCCGGGGCATCGTTAACGCCGTCACCCGTCATAGAAACGACCTCGCCCTTTTTTTGCCATGCTTTAACTATTCTTATCTTATTTTCGGGAGAAACACGCGCATAAACGGAAATACTTCTGACCTCATTATCAAGCTGTTCGTCACTCATTTCGTCAAGCTCTGCGCCCGTTATCGCCTTATCTCCGTCAACGAAAATACCAAGCTCTTTTGCAATAGCCGTTGCGGTAACAATGTGGTCGCCGGTAATCATAACAGGCTTAATACCTGCCTGTCTGCAGGTAGCAACCGCAACCTTACACTCGGGTCTCGGTGGGTCTATCATACCAACGAGTCCAATAAACGTAAGTCCGCTTTCAAGCTCCTCAAAGGTTGGATTTTGAGGAACGCTGTCTAACTTTTTATATGCAATAGCCAAAACTCGAAGCGCGTTTGAGCTCATCTCCTCGCAAATATTCTTTGCCCTTTCCACGTCACCGCTTATACATTTAGTTGCTATTACGTCAAACGCACCCTTTACGATTGCAATCGGACACCCTTCTATCATATTGACGGTCGTCATAAGCTTTCGGTCAGAATCGAAGGGAAGCTCTGCAACTCGCGGATAACGTGCGTTTAAGCCGTC
The DNA here is from genome assembly GCA_017504655.1 of Clostridia bacterium. Lineage (GTDB taxonomy): Bacteria > Bacillota > Clostridia > Christensenellales > Borkfalkiaceae > UBA10281. Next base: position 3,025 of record JAFVQT010000050.1, read on the forward strand.
CTGCTCACCACCCGCCTTATGCAAAGCGTAAACGATAGAGGTTTCGGTAGGGTCCCCTATATGCTTTTCTTTTCCGTCTTCAAAAACAACCTTTCCGTCTGAGCAAAGAGTTCCGTAACAAAGCATTTTATACGTTTCGCCCTCTGCCAAGCCGTTAAAATCTGCAATCTCGCCACCGTCAACGTAGGTTTTAACAAGCGTCATACGGTTTTGCGTGAGCGTTCCTGTTTTGTCTGAGCAAATAACAGACGAGCTTCCGAGCGTTTCTACTGCCGGAAGTCTTCTTATAATGGCATTTTTCTTAACCATACGCTGTACGCCGATAGATAATACTATAGTAACGACTGCGGGAAGACCTTCGGGAATAGCAGAAACTGCAAGCGAAATTGCCGACATAAAGGCATTTTTAACATTCTCAAATACTAAATCTTCTCTTATAAACTGAACGCAAAGCATAACGGCACATATACCGAGAACTATTACACCAAGCATTTTGCCAAGCCTTGCAAGCTTTTCCTGAAGTGGGGTTTTTGCCTCGTTTTCGTTTGCAAGTATGCCTGCAATTTTACCCATTTCGGTTTTCATGCCCGTTGCGGTAACCACAGCAACCGCAGTACCGTAGGTTATTGAACAGCCAGAGAAAACCATATTCGTTCTGTCACCTATAGGTGCTTTTTCTTTAACCTCTGCATCGGCAAATTTTTCGGACGGAACAGATTCACCCGTCAAAGCAGATTCCTCGGATTTCAGGTTTACACTCCTTATAAGCCTTGCATCGGCAGGAACAAAGTCGCCTGCCTCAAGCTTTATTATATCACCGGGGACAAGCTCAGCCGAGGCAATTATTCTTTCTACACCGTCGCGAATTACTCGTGCGTGCGGAGCAGACATGTTTTTAAGCGCATCTAAAGCCTTTTCGGCTTTACTCTCTTGCGCAACACCCATTATTGCATTTATTAAAACAATTGCTAAAATCAAAAACGGCTCAATAAGTTCAACAATATCAAGCTTACCCATTTTAGCACCGTCGTAAATGGCAACTCCCAGTGAAATTGCTGCAGCAATTAGCAAAATTATAATCATTACGTCTTTAAATTGAGCTAAAAATCGGGACAAAATACCTTTTTTCTTTTTTTCATCAAGCTTATTTGCGCCGTGTTTTTTAGCCAATTCTGCAACCTGAGCAGACGAAAGGCCTTTGCTTTCATCTACAGAAAAAGCTGATAGCACCTCGTTTGCGTTTTGACTGTGCGGTGTCATATTTCTCCTTTATACCTTTTATATTATGCATTTTTTAGAATTTGAGTTATAAATTTCCTAAAATATTCTTTAAATCGTCTTCAACGATTTTTGCATTATCGGTAAAACAGCTGAATGTTAATACGTCACCTTCTAAAATTACCGTATCCGCGCTTGGGAAAACCGTTTCTTCTCCCCTTAAAATCTTTGTAACTCTTGCGTTGTTTGGCCAAAGCACGTCACGTATTTCTCTGCCGATAGCAATAGAAAGCGGCTTTGCAGTAAAGGTAAATTTAACGCTTTCTTTTTTAACCTTTTGGTCTGACTCTTCAACAATCTGCTCTAAAAGCGTTTCGTAAATACTATCCGTTCTCGCGATATCACCTATGAAATATCCTATTGACACACCGATAATAACGGGCAATAGAGGAGTAAAGCTATGCGTCATCTCCACAACCATAATAACTGCAGTAATAGGTGCCTTTACAACGGTTGCAAAAAACGCTGCCATGCATATCATAATTATAGTATCCTTACTTGCCTCGCTCATACCCCAATTTACCCAGATTTCGGAGGTAAGCGCGCCAATGCAAGCACCGATTGCAAGCATTGGAATAAACGTTCCGCAAGGCACACTTGCACCCATGTTCAGTACGGTAATAAACGCCTTCATTACAAGCACAATAGCAAGAGTATACACTATGGGAATACCTAATACAGTTGGCGTTTGTTCGTTTGCCAGCGAGCCTAAGCTTTCAATAAAGGCATGTCCACCACCCATTAAATTCACGGTTATAAGAGAAAAAAGTCCGCCTATAAGCACGGCAATTGACATTTTGAGCCAATCGGTCTGCCATCTTCTTTTTAGGCTGATTCTTTTTAACAGCTTTCTTACCCAAAATACCGACTTGAAAAGAAGAACTCCCAAAAGACCGCATATTATAGAAGACAAAGCAACGAAGCCGTATTCCCAAAGCTGTATTTCAGAAAGCAAAAAGGCTGAAAAGCCACCGTGCATATTTAAACCAAGCATCAAATACAATGCCGTTTTTGTAAGCATGCCCACAATTACAGATGAGAACGCGCAAATAAACACCTCGGGCGTAAATCTTTTATGCGCCTCCTCAAAGGCAAAAGCCATACCCGACATAGGCGCGCCGATTGCTATTGCAAGACCTGCACACGCACCACCCGTAATTTGATATCTTCTTATCATTTCGTTACGACGTGTAACCGAAGAAACACCGTCGCCTACCGTTGCGCCAATATGTACGCTTGGTCCCTCTGCCCCTGCAGAAAGCCCCATAAAAATTGATAAAAGGCTTACCGCAAACATAGTTACGGCATCTCTGTACCACTTAAAGCGTATTATACCCCTTGTTGCGCCCTCCGTTTGGGGAATACCGCTACCCTTTATCATTGGCACAAGCCTTATTGCAACGCTTAATAAAAACGAACCTAACAGCAATGTAAGTATAAGCAATGGAATAAAGCCTGGATTTTGCCTTATAAAGGAATATATATCCTTTGCCGTACCCTCTAAAAAGGAAGCACATAAATTATAAAGCGTTACTGTTAAGCCTGCAAAAAGACCCGTTATACTGCCAACGACTATAAGCTGTACGGCGTTAAAGTAAACACTACCCTTGTTTTTCACTTTTGTATTCATTTTTCCCCCTTACCTTGTGTTTATTTTTACCAAAAATACGGTTGACCTTATCTACGAAAAAATCGTTGATTTTTTCGGAATATTTCATACTGAAAATAAATGCGCAGATACAAATTATTGCTAAAACGCCTAAAACGATAAGCCCCCAGCCCTCGTAAGGTATTATCTCACCTGACATAAATAATACCGTGCAACCAACAGAGGTAGCTCTCGTTATAAGCTGCATTACAAAAAAACCAAGATAGCTCATGGGTAAAAGCCCTGCAACCGTGCATAAAATATCGTCAGGGAAAAAGGGTAGGAAAAACATAAAAAAAAGTATTACGTTTTGCCTGCCCTTAAGCCTCAGAATCCACTTATCAACCTTTTCCTCACTACCAACTATCCAATTTGCAAACGGTCTGCCAATGACCTTTCCAAGAAAAAAGGCAAACATAGCGCCTAAAAGCATACCTATATAGGAATACAGAAAAGCAAGCCACGGTCCAAAAACGTAACTGCCGGCTATAATAGTAATTGCTCCCGGTATAGGCACAAAGGTAACCTGTAAAAAAGAAACAAGAATGTATATAAGCGGAGCTATTGCGCCCGTAGATTTTATATATGCCTGAAGCTGCTCTTGCGTTAAATCCGTAACACCCGTAAGCTTTAATATCAAAAAGGCGATCGCTATTATTGCGCCGATTATCAGAGCAGAAAGCAACAATCTAAGTATAATTTTTTTATTTTCATCAGAAATTTTCATAGCTATAAGTATTATATACTTAATTTACGCAATTTACAACAATTTTGTGAAAAGCATGTGTTTGAAAATAAAAAAACTCGGTTTCCCGAGTTTTTAGATTCAGATATTTTGAGGGCGACACAGTAAACGCAGGTGTGCGATGTGGATAACCCGCTAAAAGGTTTAAAGGATTAGGGAGCGTGACGCTCCACCCATTGCCTTTATTCGCTCCTACAAAGTGAGTTTTAAAGGATTAGATACAAGCAAAAGAAGGCTCGCTTTGTGACACAAGACACGATAGACCTCTGTGGTCATCGGGGTTTGGGGCGCAAAGCAGAAACGCACTTTTGCGAAGTATATAAGCCTTTAAATTAAAGGATTAGATGCGAGCACACCAAGGCTCGTGAGCCCGAAAAGACTTGGTAGACCTTATTGGTCACCAAGGTTTTGAGGGCGAAACAGTAAACGAAGGTGTGCGAAGTATATAAGCCTTTAAAAGTTATGAGTTGCGCTCCAACCTATGTATAAACTCTTTACAGCTCTTCATCTTATCTACGCCGAAAAGCTCGTCGAGATAATTGCAGAAATCACTCGCTTCGTTTCTTACGTATACGGGGTTTTGCGTTTCTAATTTTCTCATTACCTTTTTGGCAAGTATGTCGTCTAACGCCTCAAGCTCATCTCCGCCACAGCTTACGTATACGGGTATATACGTCATTATC
>JAFVQT010000051.1 GCA_017504655.1 Clostridia bacterium
CGGCTGCCAGTAATAGTGATGCGTTGCTAAACTTCGGTGCCCGTTTATGGGCGAGCCGGTAAAATCCCCTTCTAGGGGTAGTGCAAACCACTAGTTTACTAGTGGTTCTGAATTATAACGACAGAAAGAGATAACAAATCGGTTAGTAGCCGAAATGTTATCTCTTTTTCTGTGAGTGAAGTTTTCGCTATCGCGAAAGTGAAGTTGCTATGCAGTGAAGTTTGTGCTACGCACAAGTGAAGTTAAGTTTGCCCACTATGCCAAAGCAAAACTTCACTATCCGCAGGATAACTTCACTTACGAAGTAAACTTCACTTGCCCAAAGGGCAAACTTAGTTTTAGCGTGTTCTCCGTTAAGGATAACACGCTAAAAGCGATCCCTCTTTTAATTGATTTAGATATCTTCGCCACGCGTTAAAGCAAGTCTGCCCTCGGTTAAGAAAGGCGATACGATAAGCCATAAAGCTGCTACTGCGATTATTGAATAAATAATTACAGAGCCCATAACTCTTGCACCGCCGAACACAAAAGAAACGAGGTTAAAATTTAAAAGACCGAAAAGTCCCCAATTTAAAGCACCTACAATAACTAAAACGTATGCTATTATGTTTGCAATTTTCATAAAAAATTCCTCCTGCCTTTATTATGAGCAGAAGGAAATCTATTATGCGTTTGTAAAAATTTTTTCTTCCTCTTCGGTTAAATATCTCCATTCGCCTCTCGGTAAGTCACCCAACGTGATTTTTGAAAAGGAAATCCTTTCTAAAAATACAATTTTATTTCCCCTTGCGCCAAACAGCCTTTTAATTTCGTGGTATTTGCCCTCGGTTAGTGTTATGTGACCTGATTTTGACGTTAGTCTATCAATTTTGCAAGGCTTTGTAGCGTATCCGTCTGCAAGTGTCAAGCCGTTTTCAATTGCCGTCTTGTCCTCGTTTGAAAAATCGTCTGCAACAACAAAGTGATAGGTTTTTTCCACGTGGTGCTTCGGCGATAACGCGTTGTGTGCGGATATGCCGTCGTTGGTTAAAATTACAAGCCCTACCGTGTCCTTATCAAGTCTTCCGCAAGGGAACAGATTTAGTCTTTTCATATCATTGGGCAATAGGTCAATAACAGTTTTATCTCTGCCGTCCTCTGTTGCTGAAACAACGCCGTCTGGCTTATTAACGAGTATATAGACGTACTTTTTGTACTTTATTACCTCGCCGTTATAGCAAACGGTGTCTTTTTCGGGGTCAACCTTAAACTCGCCCTTTTTAACCGTCTCTCCGTTTACTGTAATTAAACCTCTTTTTAATTTATCGGCACATTCCTTGCGTGAAAATTTGCCTATTTCAGAAAAAAATTTATCAATTCTCATATAAAGATAATAACACATATTCACTTAAAAAGTAAAGTAAAATTTTAAATCCCACTTGCAAAGTAGCACGATAAATTATATAATAGAATAAAGGAGATAAAATTATGCATTTTAAAGACATTTGTAATCAAAGATATTCTGTAAGAAGCTTTTTATCAAAACCCGTCGAGCAAGAAAAAATCGATGAGATTTTAGACATGGTAAAAAAAGCTCCGACAGCAAGGAACAATCAGCCGTATGAGATTTTATACGCAAAAACCCCGGCGGGCATTCAAAAGCTTACTGCGGGCAGAGATAGCTTTTTCGGTGCTCCGCTCGTATTCGTAATCTGCTCAATCGACGAAAAGCGCTGGCATAACCGCCAAAGCGGAAGAGAGTTTACACTTCAGGATATTGGCATAATAGCAACAACGCTTATGTACGCAGCTACAGAGGTCGGTTTGGGTAGCGTATACGTATGCGCCTTTGACCCTATAAAAACAAAAGAAGCATTGCATTTAGAGGGGCTTACACCCGAATGCTTGATGGTGGTCGGTTATCCGTCAGACGCTGCAGAGCCTGCGCCAATGCATTTTGACCGCAGAAGTGTTGAAGATTTTGCTCACGAAATAATCTGATATTAAAAAAAGGATAATGCATTTTTCTTAAATTATTTTTAAGTTTTGCATAAAAAAATGAGATGGTAAAGAGTAGTAAGACAAAATTTTATATAGCTTTAGTAGTTTTCAGCCTGATCGGTCAGGTAGCGTGGGTTGTAGAGAATATGTATTTTAACGTGTTCATTTACAAGATGTTTCACGCATCTGCGGGCGACATATCGCTTATGGTATCGCTCAGCGCAGTTACAGCAACGGTAACCACCTTACTTATTGGTGCGCTGTCGGATAAGATTGGAAAGCGAAAAATTTTCATTTCAGGTGGCTATATAATTTGGGGTATAACAATATTAAGCTTTGCGCTGATCAGAGAGGATGTTATAGGCGCACTTTTCCCGGCGGTTGCCTCTGCGACCTCTGTTTGCATTACCTTGGTTATAATAATGGACTGTGTAATGACCTTCTTCGGGTCGTCGGCAAACGACGCTTGCTTTAACGCCTGGCTTACCGAAAGCGTTTCGAGTGAGGACAGAGGTAAGATGGAGGGTATAAACTCCATGATGCCGTTAGTTGCCATACTCGTTGTATTTGGCGGTTTTATGTTTTTTGATCAGGACAAATCATCGTCTTGGACTGCAATTTATCTGATAACCGGCGCAGTGGTGGTTGTAATCGGTGTTTTGGGTTGCTTTTTAATTGAAGATAAGGTTATAAAAACAGAAGAAAATTCCTCTTATTTTAAAAATATATTCTACGGCTTTAGACCGTCGGTTATAAAGGAAAACTTTAATTTATATCTATATCTGATTGTTTTTGCTGTTTTCGGAATATCAATTCAAATTTTTATGCCGTATTTGATAATCTATTACGAGCAAAGCCTGAAAATGGCAAACTACGTGTTTATAATGGCGCCTGCTATTGTTTTAGCGTCTGTATTCACCTTCTTTTACGGAAGAGTTTACGATAAATTCGGCTTTGAAAAATCTGCAATCCCATCTATGCTTATATTAATAATCGGATATATATTGCTTTTCTTATTTAAAGGCTACGCGCTTGTTTTTATCGGATCGCTTTTAATGATGTGCGGATATCTTGCGGGGATGGCAGTTTTCGGGGCAATAATAAGAGATAAAATACCTGAAAACAAGGCGGGTATGTTTCAAGGCATCAGAATTATTTGCCAGGTATTAATTCCCGGTGTAATAGGCCCGTGGATAGGTAAATTCGTACTGCGAAATGCAGAAACTGTCAAGGGTAACGACGGAGTTGAAACGTTTATTCCAAATACGAATATTTTTATTTCTGCGTTAATCGTTGCTGTCGTAGTCGTAGTGCTTATATTCACGTTTAAATTGATAGCTGATAAAATGTCTGAGAGGAAAAAATAAAGAAAAAACGCGATATCATGTCTGATATCGCGTTTAAATTATTTACTTAAGTCCTTTAATATAAATTCTGCATATTTTTTTGCAACGTTTATACCGGTTACCGATTCAAAGCCCTTAAAAAATGCATTTGAATTTACTTCGCAAAGAAGGGGTTTGCCGTTTAAATCAAACAAAAAGTCCATACCGCAGTATTTTAATTTTAACAAGGATGCAACCTTTAACGATAAATCCTTCATTTCAGTGCTAAGCTTAAATTTTTCGCCGTGGCCACCGGAGGATATGTTAGAGCGGAAATCACTGTCAGAGGCCCTGAGTATGGCGCCGACAACCTCGTCGCCGATTACTATTACTCTTACGTCCTTGCCGTAGCTTGAAGAAACAAACTGTTGAAAAAGGTGTGGCTTTGTTTTTATTCTTTGGCAAATATCTGTAAGCTCATCTTTTGTTTTTGCAAGATGAACCCCCTTACCAAGCGAGCCAAAGCATTCTTTAACGATAACGGGCAAGCCGAGCTTTTCAATAATTATATCTACAGATTGCTCCTTTACCGTTGCGTTACTGTCAAAGCAGAGTAGGCCGGGCAAGGTTTTTGGCATAGGAATACCGCAATTTGCAAGCTCTAAGAAGGTGAGCATTTTGTCGTCGCAAGCGGTTATTTGCTCATAGCCGTTATATGTGGGAATACCACATTTTTCTATTGCTTTTAAAACGTACTTGTCCTTGTCTAAAAATATGCAGAAATCATATTTTTGCAAAGAGTGAACGATATTGCCACCGCTGATTTCAACGGCAAAAAAATCGTTTAACAAAACGTCAGCGCTGACCCCCAAAAGCTCGAATTCCTGCTTTAGTCTGTCGGGCTGGTACGCAATGTCGCCTGTATTTACGTAAGCATTGGTTAAAATTAATCCTCTCATAAGATTAGTTTAATATTTTATATTAAAAAAGTCAATAAAAATAATATAAAAGGGCTTTTTGGTTGAAAATTTTATCTGCAAAATGTTATAATTACAAGGCGAGGTAAGTACTATGATTATATCACCTATCTTTTCAAACGAAAATATACCGCATGCAGAATACCCAAGACCGCAATTTAAAAGAAACAGCTATATTTCATTAAACGGAGAATGGGATTACACCATAACAAAAACAGCGCAAAAAACGGATAGCTTTGACGGAAAAATAACAGTGCCGTTTTGCCCGGAAAGTAAGCTTTCGGGCGTTTCAAGACAGCTCCAAAAGAATGAGTTTTTGCATTACTCAAGGAGGTTTTATCTGCCGGAGAATTTTAATAAGGGTAGAGTTATTATAAATTTCGGTGGCGTTGACCAGGTGTGCGAGGTTTTTTTAAACGGTAAGTCGGTCGGTAAGCACGAGGGTGGCTATCTTCCATTCAGTATTGACATAAGCGACGCGTTGGAAAACTGTGAAAACGAGCTTTACGTTTTAGTAACCGACGATGCCGATTCAGACATTTACGGCAGAGGTAAGCAATCGTATAAAAGGGGAGGAATCTGGTATACGGCGACAAGCGGTATATGGCAGTCAGTTTGGATTGAAAGTACCCCCAAGGACTATTTAAAAGGAGTAAGGATTACGCCAAGCGTTGGCGACAGTACGGTTAAATTTGAGCTTGAAAGAGTTGGTAATGCTGATGTTTCAATTGTTATTAAAGACGGTGAAGATATTATATGCTCATATGATAATGTGAGCGATAATCAACTTATTGCCACACTTTCCAATCCAAAGCTATGGTCTGTTGACAGCCCTGAGCTATATAAAGTATACTTTAAATGTGGGGAAGATGAGGTTGAAAGCTACTTTGGTATGAGAGAATTTTCCACCATGGAAATCGGCGGAAAGAGGTGCTTTGCGCTAAACGGCAAGCCAATCTTTCATAACGGGCTTTTGGACCAAGGCTATTTCCACGACGGAATTTACACGCCAAGGTCAAACGAGGTTTATTATAACGAAATTAAAAATATAAAAAATCTCGGCTTTAATATGCTGAGAAAGCACATAAAGGTCGAGCCGTATTTGTGGTATTATTACTGCGATATTCTGGGCGTTTTGGTATGGCAGGATATGATAAACGGGGGAGCAAGGTATTCAAAGCTTCAAATTGCCCTATGCCCATTTTTAAACCTCCATTTAAACGACAAAAAACTGAAGAGAAGAAAGAGGGGTAATCCAAAGTCTGTTGAATTCTTCATGCAAGAGGCAAGAGGGCTGATTGATACTCATTACAACGCAGTTTCAATTTGTCTTTGGACACCGTTTAACGAGGCTTGGGGACAATTCAATGCGTACGCCGTTTGGAAGGAGCTTTCTTCAATAGACCCGACGAGGCATTACGATCACGCCAGCGGTTGGCAAGACGTAGGCGGTGGGGATCTATGCAGTAAACACATATATTTCAGAAGGCTTAAAATGAAAAACGACGGAAAGAGAATACTTGCGCTTACGGAGTTTGGCGGATATTCTCACACGGTTAAAAATCATGTTTTCAGTGATAAAAAGTTTGGATATAAGTCGTTTAAAGACGCAAAATCCTTACAAAAGGCGTATGAAAGCCTTTATCTGAACGAGGTTATCCCAATAATACAAAGTCAGCTTTTGTCTGCTACGGTTTATACACAGGTCAGCGACGTAGAGGACGAGGTAAACGGCTTGTATACCTACGACAGAATTTTAAAATTCGATGCTGATAAGCTCAAGGAAATTAACGAAAAGGTTTATCGTGCGTTCAATCAAAGCGTCAGCTCAGACAGTAAATAGCAGAGTATATTTTTTCTGCGTGTAAAACCTTTTCAACGTAGCTTGCAGTTTCTTTAAAAGGAATATAATCCAGAGCTTTTCCGTCTTTTGAATAGCTGTAATTTTCTAACCAATCATAAACCCGTCCTTCACCTGCGTTATATGCGGAAAGGACGGTTTTTTTGTCTTCAAATTTATCAAAAAGATAGATAAGATACGAAACGCCAACCGAAATATTTTGCTTGGCGTCGCAGAGATTGATTTCTTCATTGGCAAAAAATAAACTGCTTACGTAAGATGCGGTGCTTGGCATAATTTGCATAAGCCCTATTGCCCCTTTTGGGGAAACCTTTTCATTATCAAACGAGCTCTCTGTTTTGATTATAGCCAGCACGAGGCGAGGTGGAATTCCGGTGTTTTTGCATGCCGTTGATATTTCGCTGTAATATTTAAGTGGAAAAACAGCGCGCACCCCTGCGAAAGAACATATCGCAAAAATGCACGCTGATAATATTATTATAAAAAACTTATTTTTGAATATCCTTGATTGCAACCTTTATTTTCTCCGCAAGAGCTTCCTCGCTCAAATCGTTTTCAATAATAAAAGTATGCGCGTTTTGAGTGATTTTTGCATAGTCAAACTGATTTTTTGCTATATTTTTTATTTGATCAACCGTTTTTCCATCTCTTATAGATGCGCTTTCAAAGCGTATTTCATCATTTCGCTTTATAATAAAAATATAGTCAAAAAGGTCTTCGTATCCGCCTTCAAACAGTAGTGGTACCTCGCAAAAAGCAATACCGCTGCAAAGCCTTGCGCTTGTTATCATCTCTTCCATTATCTTTGGGTGAGTGAAGGCGTTTAATATCTTCAGCTTTTCCTCATCGGCAAAAACCAAACGTGATATAGCATTTTTATCAATAGACAATTTTCCGTTTAAAGTAACAGGCTCGACCCCTAAAAGAGAGGATATCTCTTTTACAAAACGCTCGTTTTCAAGCAGTTTTTTATAGGTTAAATCTGCGCTAAACGACTTATAGCCCAGTTTTTCAATAATTTTAATTGCGGTAGACTTGCCACTTCCTATACCGCCCGTTATAGCAACTATTTTATTCATAGGTTATTTTGCGTCAAACCAACGCTCGCCAACCTTAGCCTCTGCATCAAGAGGAACGGAGAGCTTTACCGCAGATTGCATTTCATTTTGCAGAATAGTTTTTACCACTTCGATTTCATCGGGGTGAGCATCTACAATAAGCTCGTCGTGCACTTGCAAAATAAGCTTTGATTTAAGGGCTTTTTCTTTTAATTTTATCGCAACGTTTAGCATTGCGATTTTAATTACGTCCGCCGCTGTACCTTGAAGTGGCATATTCATGGCAGCGCGCTCGCCAAAGCTACGTAAATTGTAGTTGGGTGAGTTTATTTCGCGGATATATCTCTTTCTTCCAAGCAAGGTTTTAACGTAGCCGTTTTCTTTTGCAAACGACACGTTTGAGTCCATATATTCCTTTACTTTTGGATACATTTCAAAATATTTCTTTATATATTCGCCTGCTTTTTTATTGGAGATTTTAAGCTGAGTAGCAAGTCCGAAGTCTGAAATGCCATAAATAATTCCAAAATTTACAGCCTTGGCACTTCTTCTCATCTGAGGGGTGACATCTTCAACAGAAACGCCAAACACCTGTGATGCGGTGAGAGTGTGTATATCCTCTCCTTTTATAAACGCACTTATAAGAGGCTCGCATTCGCTGAAATGTGCTAAAAGCCTGAGCTCTATCTGAGAGTAGTCTGCGCCTACTATTTTACCGTTTTCAAAAGACGGAATAAACAGCTTTCTCAGCTCTCTTCCCTCTTCGTCCCTGACCGGAATATTTTGCAAATTCGGCTCTTTTGACGAAAGTCTGCCCGTCGCAGTAAGCGTTTGGTTAAAGCATGTGTGAATAAGACCCGTGCGCCTGTCAATAAGCGGAGCAAATCCTTTAAGATAAGTAGAGTAAAGCTTTTGTACCTGTCTGTACCTTAAAATGAGAGGTACAATTTCGTGTTGGTCGGCAATAGATTCCAACACCTCGGCATTTGTTGAGTATCCGCTCTTATTTTTCTTGCCGGTTTTTAAGCCAAGCTTTTCAAACAGAACGACACCTAATTGCTTAGGACTGTTTGGGTTCACCGGCTCGCCTGCAATGGCTTGAATTTTTTCAAGCATTTCACTTATTATCTTTTCATATCTTAAAGTGGTTTCTTCTAAGGCGGTAACGTCAATTTTAAAGCCGTTTCTTTCCATGTCGTATAATACGTCCGAAAGAGGAAGCTCTAAATTTTTATAAAGGTCGGTCATCCCCTCTTCGTTTAACCTTTCGTTAAGCCTTTCATAGATTACGAAAAGCGAAAAAGCAGGCTTATCCTTTGGGAGAGAGTATTCCTCTATAACGTCAGAAAGCTGTTCGTCCTTGCCGGAAAAATCTGCAAGATATTTTTGAATTAAAACGTCCTCACAGTTTGCGTTTAGGTTGATGCCCAGCTTAAAAAGCTCGGTTTTAAATTGCTTTTTGCCAAAAAGTATTAGCTTTTGACTTGAATTTTCCAATTGAGGCTTAATTAAATTTATTGCCTCCAAAAGGTCGAAGCCCTCGTCAAAAAAGCTCTCTCTAATGCAGACTTTATATTCCTTTTTGCCATCGTAAATATATAAATGGTCGCCTAAATAAAGTGAAAGAGTAGATGCAAGGCTTGGTAATTTGTCACTTGTACGTATCTCTTCTATTTCGGGTTTTTGCCTTTCGCCCGAATCAAAGATTTCTTCTTGGTCATCGCTGTCCATATTAAAAAGTGAGTCCTTCTTAAGCAGGTTTTTAAGCTCTAAAGAGAGGAATAAAGCCCTCGCCCTTTTAGGGAATGGAAATTCAAAGGTCAAATCGTCCAATGAGAAAGGAACGTCAACGTCGGTTTTAATGGTAGCAAGCGTTTTTGATAAAAAAGCGACGTCTTTTGACGACTCAACCTTTTCCTTAAGCTTACCCTTTAGCTCGCTTACGTTTTGATAGAGATTTTCAAGCGAGCCGTAGGCTTGGACGAGAGAAAGAGCAGTTTTTTCACCAACGCCCGCTATACCGGGTATGTTGTCAGAGCTGTCGCCCATCATACTCTTTAAATCTATAATCTGAATTGGGTCAATTCCCATCTTTTCCTTAAAGTTTTCTAAAGAAAAGACCTCAAGCTCGGAGATACCTTTTTTTGTAAAATAAACAGACGTAGTGTTGTCAACAAGCTGAAAGCTGTCCTTGTCACCCGTAATTATAATAGTCTGCTTATTAAATTTTTTGGATGCGCTACCTATTATATCGTCAGCTTCAATTGACGGAATTTCGTATCTTGCAATCCCCAAAACGTCTAAAACATTCTTTAAAAGGTCAATTTGAGGTCTTAAATCCTCGGGCATTGGCTTGCGAGTACCCTTGTATTCAGCAAATAATCCGTGGCGGAAGGTTGGCTCATTTCTGTCGAAAGCAACCAAAATATATTTTGGGCTTATATCTCCAATAATTTTAATGAGCATATTCAAAAAGGCGTAAACAGCATTTGTAGGCGTACCGTCCTTTGTGGAAAGGGGAGGGGTAGCGTAAAAAGCGCGGTTTATTAAGCTGTTGCCGTCAATCAAAACAAGACTATCCATAAAATTTCCTTAAATAATGAGTAAAAAACTCTTGATTTTTTAAAAAGTATATGCTATTATAATTAAGCGATTTACATTTTTAACTATTATTGCATATTTTAGTTTAAAAATCAAGCGTAAATAAAAATAAAAAATGCCGCTGTGGTGGAATTGGCAGACGCGCGGGACTCAAAATCCCGTGGTAGCGATACCGTGTCGGTTCGACCCCGACCAGCGGCACCATGTCAGTCCTAGTCGAACCACTAGGCTCAAAAAAATCCCGATTTTTTGAATCGGGGTTTTTTCTTTGTCCAAAATTATAGTAAATTTCAATCTTTTTATCATTATATATTACAAGAAAAATTTTTATAAAAATGCTAAAAACCCCCTTTTTCTACGGCTAATAGATAAGGAGGTTTTTTATGATTGAAATAAAAAAGAAAATGAATTAGGTTTAAAAGTCTTTGCAAACGCTTACCCCGACCTTTTAAGTATGACAGAGGAATACTTTGATGGATTTAGCGACTTTTTAAACAACTATTAGAAACGATATACAATTATTATAAAATAGGGAATACTATCAACTACGTAAGCAATTAATTAAAAGTGAACAAATATTTTCAATAGGGGTAAATATGCTGTGTTTTGCATATGTTTTAAACCCAAAAAGTTTATTTATAATGCAAAATGGTTAATTTTTTATATTGAAAATTGATTCTTAATGATGTAAAATGATAGCGTAGGAGTGTAGTATCATCAAAAATAAAACCTATTAGGAGGAACTATAAAAATTATGAAAGTATTGAAAAGAAAAATGTTGAGAGTTTTACTTGCTTTTGTAATGGTATTCGGCTTTGCTTTTTCGGGATGGAGTGGTGTATCTACTGCAATCAATGTTAAAGCAGAAACGGCGGTTGTTGAGTTGACGTTTAATACGCTTGGTTTGAACGGAGGCGAAAATAATGACAATACGTTTGGTGGCACCAACTATTACACTTGTATTCGTTTTACTACTGGGGTATTCTCGGGGGATGCAAACGGTGCGTTTGACTTTTCCGATTTGACAGGAAAAGCAAGTTACGTAGGTAGTGGTAATACTGACGGACAATGGGGCTTTGCTCCTGCTTATTCCAAGTGGCCACAAGGGTATAAGAACGACGCCGTATTCAATTTCATTTATTTGTGGACGGCAAATAAACCCGCAACTGGCGATACAATCGCTATGAAATCTGGGTCCTATTTCACACTCAATGGTACGTTTACAGACGGAACGGGTACATGTGATGATAAATATGTGCTTGCTGAAGATATTAACTTAAGATTTAATGGTACGGCGTGGGAAACTTACGTTCCTGCTGTGGATAATACGCAGTGGGTAACGGAATTTACCAACGACGGTCAGTTTGTTGTGGGTAATTACACTGGTGATGCAACAAATTATCCCTATGAAATTATTGACGGCGCGACGGCAAGCTTGCCTACTGGTTATACTGGTGCTGTAGCAAAAATAGGAAGCAAGATAAACGGCGGTGCGGCGTATATCAATATCGATTTTACGGCATCGCAAATTCCTACGGCGGATGTTGAAAGCGTGATTGCGAGAGTATACTCTCCCGACTATACTGCTGACGATCAGTTGAGGATTAACAATGTGGGCGGTTATATAGCGTCCGCAGATCTTTCTAATTGGTGTAACGTTGTAATTCCCGTTGCTAATATTACGGGCAACGACGGCAATTTAGGTTCGTTTGCATTCGGTTTGCGCGATAAAGGTACGGTTTCGGATTATTTCTATATTGACAGCATTACTGTAAATATGGTACAACCGCCTGAAGTTGTTCCCGTAACGTTTACCAATATCAATGTTTCATGGAAC
>JAFVQT010000052.1 GCA_017504655.1 Clostridia bacterium
ACCGCTTCGATACGCTTCCTTATTTATTCTCGTTTTAAGTTTTCCTTTGTGCCCGTTATACTCGCTTGCGCTCGTGGCGTTCGCTTCGCTCGGCTGAGGACCGCTTCGATACGCTTCCTTATTTATTTGACAGTTTCGCATTTGCCTTTGGCAAATATTCGGCTTTATGCCTAAAAGCCTTTCACAATTGCTTACATATTCTATCTTATTTACTTAAGTTTGTCAATGCTTTTTAACTGACTTTTGCAAAATTTTTACTCTTGCACTCTCTATTCCTCTACTTCTACATAAAAACTCACGGGACGAAATCCGTCGTTACAGGAAATCATTGCAGACTTTGGATTTTTCATCCACCCACCGTAAAAATCACCTCCGCCTTTTGCAAGCTCCTTTACAAAATACTCCATGCTCTCCCATGCGCTTTGGCAAAGATTGTAAGGCTTTTCACCGTTTTCGCTTATAAACACATCCCCCTCGCTTATATCGCAAGTATGCTCAATTGGATTTTCATATAATTCCATCAAATCCTTATATTCTGTTTTTCTAATCGCTGTAATTTTAATCTTCATAGTTACATTATATCATTTTTAACTGCTTTTTGCATTATTTTTAGCAAGATTTTTTTATTCGCAACCAATAGTTGACAATTTGTAAAGTAAAATCGGTTGAAATTTTTAGCTTGCAGTCGTATAATATACCATATAAGGAGGCTACCTATGACAAATGCAGAATTACTTGCCAATAAACTTTATGAGCTCAGAAAGGTCAACGGACTTTCTCAAGAGGAATTTGCTGAAAAGCTGAACGTGTCGCGCCAGGCAGTTTCGAAATGGGAAAGAGGCGAAACTTTACCGGATACGGACAACCTTATAACAATTGCTAAATTATACGGTATATCGCTTGACGAGCTTATATCTCATAACCCAACAAACACTGCGAAAGCTCAAACTGAAACGGATTCAAACAGCCAAACGTCAACTTGCGAACCTGAAGACGAAGAGGACACCGTCTTCTATCAACAAGAGTCTTCAAACGACGATAATTATAAGGTTAAAATAAATGAGGACGGAATTTTCGTTGATGCCACCGACGGCGACGCAAACGTTAAAATAGATTTAAGCCCACTCGGCCTTAAAATTGTAAAAGGTGACCAAGACGTAGATTTAGACGAGGACGACGAGGACGAATATTACTCATATGACGAAACGCCTGCAGATAAAAAACGTAAAATCTTACGCTTTTTCTACCACATACCCTATCCGATAATCGTTACCATAGCATTTTTACTTTGGGGCTTTCTTGCCCCTGACGGACGTGGCTGGGCTGTCGGCTGGACACTGTATATAACTGTTCCCGTTTATTATTCAATAATCGATTGCATAAAGTCTAAAAGATTAAGCCCGTTTTGCTACCCCGTGTTTGTAGCCTTTATCTATTGCTTTATAGGTATGCAATGGGGGCTTTGGCACCCTTACTGGGTATTGTTTATAACAATTCCGGTATTTTACGGTATTGTGAAATAAAAGACTTATAACTAAAAGAGTGAAACAGCATCTTGCCGTTTCACTCTTTTTGCGTTTATTTATCCAAATAAATCTCTCACAGTTTGAATAAGTTTTAGTTCATCAAACTCGGTTTCCGATTGATCTTCAAACTCTTTTGCAGTCGTTTCTAGGCTAAAAACCCCTCTATAAGCCGATTCTTTAAGAGTTTTTGAAAAAGCCACCCAATCGCAAACACCTGTTTTAGGGTTTTGGTGATAATCGTGTACGCCATCGTTATCGTGTGCGTGTATGCACGCTAAAAGGTCGCCGATTACCCCCACTGATTTGGCAGGTTGATTGCCCCAAATTAAATCGTGCCCCGTATCTAAACACACCTTAAAATTACTCAACCCCATTTCTTTTACAAAGTCAACAACACTTTCCACCGAAGAAATTGGCAAATGTAAAAACGGCATATTTTCGAGACACACGTCAACACCAAAATCTTCGGCATGACGGCAAAGTTTATAGAAAAATTCTGCATTTATCTCTCTATTTTCTTTTGCCTTGTCTAGACAATCCAAACCAAAAGGCATAATAGGATGAATAACAAAATTTTTCGAGCCAAGATAAGCCGTACCTCTAACACCTTTTTTCATTGACTCGAATCTTTCTTCTCGGTCTGCAAAAGTATAATCTTGAACAGGAAAACGCCATGGGCCATGGGCTTGGCTAACTATAAGCCCCTCGCTCTCAATGATATTTCTTTGTTCTTTTAAAACCTTTTCAAAGTCTTTTTCGTTAAGATTAAAAAACTCCGTTTCAGTATTTACTAGGTCTTGAAAGTCAACGGCATCATAACCGTGGGCTTTCATTTTTTTTGCACCGTCTTTTACTCCGTAACGCCTTAAATAAGCGCTA
Source organism: Clostridia bacterium (assembly GCA_017504655.1). Lineage (GTDB taxonomy): Bacteria > Bacillota > Clostridia > Christensenellales > Borkfalkiaceae > UBA10281. The sequence goes on from JAFVQT010000052.1 coordinate 2,406, forward strand.
CTAACAATTCCTATTTGCATAATTTTACCTCAAAAGCCGTCTATAAGTCGATTATTGCTTATTACACACACTTTCTTCAATGGTTTTTGCCGTTGCAGATTCTGCATAGTCGGTTATCTTTTTACGGTTCTTTTCGCCGTGGCTTAAGCACCCTGCACCACTTATACAACCGTCTTTACAAGCCATACCCTCTATAAAGTTATGCGGAAGCACTCCCTTTGTTGCCCTTAAAAGCGCAACTCTGCACTCGTCAATTCCGCTACATGCGATAGGCGATGCATCAAAGGTTGAACCGCTTTCTTTAAGAGCTTGACCGACAGCCTCTGAAAGCCCACCCGAGTGAGCGAAAATTCTACCAAAATAAGAGGATTCGTCAATGACTGTTTTTTCTAAGGTTGAAACGTCGATTTCCCTGCTGTCTATAAGAGCCTGTAATTCCTCAAAGGTGATAATACTATCAACAAGCCCCTGATATTCCTCGCGCTGAAACTCCGTCTTTTTTGCCGTACAAGGACCGATAAACACCGTCTTTGCCGTTGGGTCTTTTTCTTTTATAAGCTTCGCCAATGTACCCGCAGGTGATAAATTGTGCGATATATAGTCCTTAAGCTGTGGAAAATTCTTTTCTATATAAGAAACAAAAGCGGGACAGCATGACGAGGTCAGAAAGCCCTTTTCCTCTAATTCCTTAGCTTCTGCTTTGGCTACGACGTCTGCACCGTAAGCCACCTCTGCAATGTCCGTAAAGCCTAAAAGCTTAATTGCCGACAGCACCTGACCAAGCTCAGCATATCTGAACTGACTTGCTATAGACGGTGCTATCATAGCGTAAACCTTATAGCTTTTACCGTTATCCGAGCCCAAAATTATATCAATAACGTCAAGTATGTACGACCTATCTGTAATTGCGCCAAACGGACATTGATAAGCGCATGCCCCACAAGCTATACATTTGTCGTAGTCAATTTTAGCCTCCTTGTTTTCACCCATAGAAATAGCGTGCACTCTGCAGCTTGCTTCACACGGACGCTTATAGTTATTGATGGCATTGTAAGGACAAGCCTCTGCACATCTTCCGCATTCAACGCACTTAGCCTTGTCAATATGTGCCTTTTGATCGCTTCCAAAGGAAATTGCACCTGCAGGACAAACCTCCTCGCATCTATGCGCCAAGCAGCCTCTGCAAACAGAGGTAACCTCGTATCCGCCTGTAGGACAGTCCTCACAAGCTATATCAATAACCTGTATAACCTTTTTATTAAACCTGTTTCCACCGATTGCAAGCTTTACTCTCTCGTTTAAAATTGCCCTTTCCTTATACACGCAACAGCGCATCGTTGGTACCTTGCCGGGTGAAATGTTTTTAGGGATTTCCGTAACATTCTCAAGTAAAATATTATCCCAAGCAAGCCGTGCAACCTCTTTTAAAACCTTATATTTAAGTAATTGTACTTTATTATCAAATTTACTGCTGTTTTTCATTATTCCACCGAATTTACATGATTCATCAAAATTTCTCTGTTTTCCGCCTTGCCCTTAATAAGCTGTGCTGCGGCAATAAGCGGTATCCACTTTCTTACATACTCCTCTGAGGTTCCCCTCTTTTTGCAAAAAAGCTTGAGATATTTTTCAGCAACGTTCTTTTTACCGTCAAGCTCAAATATGAGATAGGTTTTAGCAACGTCTGCCGATGCGTTGCCTTGACTTGCGTGCGACCAGTCGAGAATGTAAGCCTTTCCACTCTCCGTAATAATTACGTTAGACGGGTTGAAGTCACAGTGTAAAACGCTGTTGTGGTCGGGCATTTCTCTCCAGCGGAAGGCTAAATCGTAACGCGTTGACGCATCTAAATCGGATTTAAAAATCTTATCCGTCATCTTATCCTTAAACTTTGTCAAAAGCGGTGACCTGCGGGAGTGAATATCAAGCTGAATATCAACAAACAGCTCTAAATACTCGTCCTCCTTTTCAGGATTGTCTTGCATAAGCTTTTCAAGCGTAACACCCTCTATGTATTCCATTATGATTGCGCATCTGCCGTGTATAACGGATACCTCAACGATTTTAGGAATATTAAGCCCTGTTTCCTCAATACGGGCTTGATTTAACCCCTCGTTTAAGACGCTTGACTTTGAATAAGTCTCATCAAAGGTCTTATAAAGCTTATCTCCTTCGCGATAAATAAGCTTACCCTTTCTCTCTGCAATTTGTTTGATTTCGTGAACAGTTTTCATTTACTTCCCTTTATCATACCCTTTAGCCGTTATTTTTTCATTTTACTATATTAATAGTAAATTGTCAATACCATATTAAAAATTAATTGGTTTTTGTCTTGATTCTTACACTTTTAACCTCTTTTTTACTAAATAAAGCATAAAAAACAAGGGCGTTTGACTCACGTTCAAACGCCCTTATTCCTACTTGGAGGGATTATTTGTATTTTTACAGCTATGACACGTTGCGCACCCTGCGCAGTCCGAGCATTTGCAGCCGCAGCTGCTCTTACCGCGCTTTTTCGCTCTTATACGGCATACAATTATAAGCGCGACCAAGGCCATCAAAACAGTCAAAACGACTATTGAACCAATATTTTGTTTGATCCAATCAAACATTGTTATCACCCTCCTATAAAAACTCTGCTATAAGTCGATTATTTGCTCTTTTTTAATCTTTTTGCTATTTTTTTAAAGTCTGGTTTGATAATCATATACAAAAGCAATAACACTAAAATCGAGGCAACTATAAAGCCTAAAACGTTAATTTGTCCTACAAACGCAATGCTAAACTGGTACACGATTAATGCTATTACGTATGCGAAAACCGTTTGATAACCTATTGCAAAAGCAGTCCATTTCCAGTTATTCATTTCCCTTTTTATCGCACCCATCGCTGCAAAGCAAGGAGCACACAAAAGATTGAATATAAGGAAAGACATTGCAGATTGCTTTGTAAATAGTGCTACACCTAACGTAACGTCTATCGTTGCCACTATATTTTCTTTTGCTATAAGTCCTGTTATTGTAGCAACGGCAGATTGCCAATTTGCAAAACCCAAAGGTGCAAATATCCAACTTACAAAACTTCCTATGAACGCCAATATACTCTTGTCGATTTCGTTCTCTGCAAGCATTCTAAAGCCTGTTTCAGTAAAGCCAAAATAAGTCAAAAACCAAATTATTACGGTAGAAAGAAGAATTATAGTTCCTGCCTTTTTAATAAACGACCAACCTCTTTCCCACATTGAATATAAAAGATTTTTAATAGTTGGCATGTGATATGCAGGGAGTTCCATTACAAACGGAGCAACGTCGCCTGAGAAAAGTTTAGTCTTTTTAAGCATAATTCCAGAAACGACTATTGCAAGCATTCCTATAAAATAGGCTAAAGGTGCAACCCACCACGCACCACCAAAAATTGCTCCTGCAATAAGTGCGATAAACGGAAGTTTTGCTCCACAAGGGATAAACGTTGTTGTAATAATCGTCATTTTTCTATCTCTATCGTTTTCAATAGTTCTAGATGACATAATACCTGGAACACCACAACCCGTACCGATAAGCATAGGTATAAACGATTTGCCAGAAAGCCCAAATTTTCTAAAGATTTTATCTAGCACGAAGGCTATTCTTGCCATATAACCACACGCCTCTAAAAAAGCCAAGATTAAAAACAATACTAAAATTTGAGGAACAAAGCCGAGAACTGCACCAACGCCTGCTACTACGCCGTCTAATATAAGGCTGGAAAGCCAGTCCCAACAACCGATAGCCTCTAAGCCGTTGCCGATAAGCACGGGAATACCGGGAATCCAAACGCCGTACGATGCAGGGTCTGGCTCGGCAAAGCCGTATCTATCTAAAACCGTTATTGCATTTTTTAAATCCTCTACCGTTGCGACTACCGTTGATTCCTCTAATGTTTCCTCATCAACTACAACGTAGCTTATAGAGGTGTTTGGAGCAAGAGCAAAAACGTATGAATATAGCGCTTTTTTAGCTTTTTCTGCGCTAAACTCTGGATTTTCAGTATCTAGCGCCTCTTTTACGCCGTTTACTAAAGCTTTGTCCTGCTCAGTTTGAGCGCCTTTTTCAGACCAAGAAATAAAGCCGTCAACAACCTCGCTAGCGCCAGAAAACTCCTCGCTTGCGTCGTTATATTTTCCGTCGCCTATCCAAAGAAGGTGGAATCCGTCGCCAAAAAGTCCGTCGTTTGCCCAGTCCGTTGCCCACGTTCCAACGGTAGTTACCGAAACGAAATAAACGAGGAACATAACCACGGCAAATATAGGAAGAGCAAGCCAACGATTTGTTACGATTTTATCAATTTTATCCGACGTAGTAAGTCTGCCCACATGTTTTTTGTGGTACACGCCCTTTAAAATCTCGCCGATGTATTCGTATCTTTCGTTTGTTATAATACTTTCTGCATCGTCGTCGAGTTCGCTTTCGCACGCTTTTATATCCGTTTCGATATGAGCAAGTTTTTCTTTTTCTATTTTTAACTGCTCTAAAACCTTTGAGTCCCTTTCAAAAATTTTAATAGCGTACCAACGCTGTCTATCTTCAGGAAGATGATGTACGGAACTCTCTTCTATATGAGCGATTGCGTGTTCAACAGCACCCGAGAATATATGGCGCACCGTTTTCTTTTGTGCCTTTGCACACTCTATAGCCTTGTCTATTGCAAGAAAAATTCCATCTTCTTTTAAAGCAGAAATTTCAACTATAGGGCAACCTAATTTTTTAGAAAGTCCGTCTATAGCAATGTTATCGCCATATTTTTTAACCATATCCATCATATTAATGGCAATTACTACTGGTATTCCAATTTCTACAAGTTGGGTGGTTAGGTATAGGTTTCTTTCTAAATTAGTTCCGTCTACAATGTTTAAAATCGCATCGGGACGTTCATCTATAAGATAATTTCGTGCAACAACCTCTTCTAACGTGTATGGTGAAAGCGAGTAAATACCAGGAAGGTCAGTAACTATTACGTTATCTCTTCCCTTTACTTTTCCCTCTTTCTTTTCAACCGTTACACCCGGCCAGTTACCAACGAATTGATTTGAGCCTGTTAAGGCGTTGAAAAGCGTTGTTTTTCCGCTGTTTGGATTGCCTGCTAAAGCAATTTTTATATATTTTTCCATAAAACTCCTAAATGTATAAACTCGTAAAAAAGACTAGTATTGCGAAGTATATAAGCCTTTAAACTTCTATTTCGACCATTTCGGCATCTGCCTTTCTTAAAGAAAGTTCGTAGCCCCTTAAATTTAACTCCATTGGATCGCCAAGTGGTGCAACCTTTCTAACGGTAATTAAAACACCTTTAGTAATACCCATATCCATAATTCTACGTTTTAACGCACCTTCTCCATGAATTTTTACTACTTTGCCACTTTGACCTACTTTTAAATCTTTTAAGGTTTTCATAAAATCTCCCAAGTTAGCCGCCGCTAACTTATATGTTAAAAAACGAGTTAGCGTTTGCTAACTGAAAAAATTATACATCATTTAAATTGTTTTTGTCAACTAGAATTTATCGCTTTTTTAAAAAATTTTTACTCTTTGTTGCTATTTTATTTATATTATGATATAATACTTTTAATACAGTAATGTTATTATATAAATACCTTTTAGGAGTTAATATGAGCTTACACGAATCCGGTCAAATGTATTTAGAAAGCATTTTGGTGCTTCATCGCAAAAACGGAGCTGTCCGTTCGATAGATATAGTTGAGCACATGGGATATTCTAAGCCCAGCGTTTCGCGCGCGGTAGGCATTTTGAAAAAGGAAGAATATATTACCGTTGACCAGAGCGGATATATAACCCTTACCGAAAAAGGAAAGGAAGAGGCAGAAAAAATATACGAAAGGCACGGCATTATATCTAAATTTTTAATGGAACTTGGCGTTGATGAAAAAACTGCTACCGAAGACGCGTGCAAGATTGAACACGTCATAAGCGACGAGTCAATCGAGGCAATTAAAAAGCATTTAGACTGATTATGAATGATAATCATTATATAAATAAAAATAAGACGGCTGACTTTTTGGTTCTTGCCGTTTTTATTATATTACAAACAGCCTTATACTGCATTTTTATGGCAATGGATTTCACCTCCTTTAAAGACACAACCTTGCTTAAATATATTGCAATTTGTCTTTGCCTTTTATACACTGCGTATAAGCTACCGACCTGCAAGACTGACGGCACTATCATATTTTTAGCGATTTGCTTTACAGTTTTTTCGGATACGTTTACCTTGCTTATAAACAAGCACTTCACATTAGGCGTATCTCTTTTTATCCCAGCACAGCTTTTATATGGCTTAAGAATGAGATTTTGGGCGCAAAAGCACCTCTATAAGTCGATTTTTGCGAGATTAGGTATTATTTTAGCAGTTGCGCTTGGCGTTGTTTTCGCAAGAATTGCAGACGGGCTTACAATAGTTACGGCAATATATTTTTCTATGCTTTTATACAATACTACGGAGAGCATATTCCTTGCAAAAAAGCCCAAACAAATACTTTTCTCAATAGGGCTTTGGCTTTTTGTTTGCTGTGATATTTGTGTTGGACTTTATAATATTACCGACGTTTTAAACATTTCTGTTTCACCTGCACTGTATAGTTTTGCAAGCATCATGATGTGGGGCTTTTATCTCCCAAGTCAGATACTGATAGTCACTTCCGTTTCAAATGAAAAATATCCAAAGCTAAAGATTTTATAAAACGTAAGGCGCGTTGCTGTTTGCAACGCGCCTTTTTTAACCGATAAACTTTAATTATTTTGTTTTACCCCTGATCAATTTTCCGCAAAGCCATTTGCTAAAGACGATGGAGAAAAACGTCCAACCACCTGCAAATAAAACGTCTGTTGCAAAGTGCGCGCCAACTAAAATTCTCGTGTAAGCAAGCATCAAGGTCGTAAGCGTTGCAAAGCCCATAAGCAAGCTCTTTGTAAAAATTCTCTTTTTTTCTGATATGCTAAGAAAATCGGGTATAAACGCAAATGCATATATAAGTGCCCACGAGCAGGTGTGCCCCGAAGGGAAGGATTTATATCCGTCTGTAGCAATTCCGTAAGAGAGCATTTCTTCGGTTACGGCTCGCTTACCGTTAATTTCAAACCATTTTGTGTAATCAACCAAATTATTTAAGCCGTGATATTCCAAAACCTTCATGGTGCGATAACGCTGTCTGCCCATAAAGACCTTTATACTCTGCACTCCACCTTGAGCAATCGCAATCGCAAGCAGTACTGCAACCGAAAAGACTATCAATCCTCCTAAATGCTTTTGAGGTATTTTAGCCACGAGGTAAACTGTTAAAGCAGTCAGACCGGCTGAGGCTACCGCATAGCCAAGAATAAGCAGTGTTTTAATTTTTTCAAATTTGTCCAAGGCGTTTGCGTGTTCATATATGTATTCGGTCGCGCGAAGGGTCATAAGGGTGTAAGCAAAAATTCCACCTGCTATACAAAGCGCAAACAGCGAAAAAGCCAAAATCCTGTTTTTAAGCGTCAGGCTTGCTCTGCCGAGATTTGCAACGGCAAATGCTCCAACCAAATACATCGGCACCTCGCCAACGACCTCAAAAAAGTTACCAAAAGGATTATTTGAAAGGTATTTCCCCGGAGATAACCGTGCTATAGCCTCACTTATTTGATAATCAAAAAAAGTTGCCAATATGAATATAGAAAGGAAAACGGCAACACAAGTCGCCGTTATACATATTTTTAATCGTTTTGTCATTTATTACTTCCTTTATTAAATTTACCTATTATCTCGTTTACAGAGCCAACGTAAGCAAACGTTTCTGGGTATTTTTTTATTATGTCTTGGAATTTGGAAATTTGTCTTGGCTTTATTACGCATATAAGCATTTCCTTTTCTCTGCCTTCAAACATTCCCTTTGCAGGCATAGTCGTAACACCGTGACCAAGTTCCTCAATAATTTCAGTTGAAATTTCATCTGCATGCTCGGTTATAACCTCAAACTTTAAAGCAGTTTTTGCCCCTTGCATTATTCTATCGCAAACCATCGAACATACAAACAGGTGAATTACTGCTAAAAATATCGGCATCCAGTCTTTATCGTAAACGAAAAACGAAACTGTCAAAATAACTGCGTTTACAACAAAAACCATTGCTCCAACGCCTCTGTGTGGGTTCTTTTTTTGAAGCATTGCTCCAATGACGTCTGCCCCACCTGTAGATGCGTTTACTTTTAAAGCAAATGCAAGTGACGTACCAGAAAATACTCCACCTAAAATCGCAGATACGAGTCTAGTTCCAACGTCGCTAACCTCTGGACTTTTAGTAATAGTAAACGTGTACTTTGGGTCTATAAAGTTTGCCATACAAAACATCAAAACAGCCATAATAAGTGCCGTTATAAAGGTCTTTATAGAAAACCCTTTACCCATAATTTTCGACGCATAAATGAGAAGTGGTATATTAACAATAACTAGCAAGAGCGTACTGTAATCAATCTTTCCCGTAGTATCTTTTACAACACCCGTTTCATACTGCACCATTGCTATTATACCTGGAAGCCCACCTGGAGCAAATTTACAGGTTGCAATGAAGTAATGATAGCCTATTGCATAAAAAAGGGCGGCTAAGAATATATAAAGAGCCGACTCTACCTTTTTGTTTATTTTTGGTTGCTTTGTTTCCCACTCGTCTTTTGCAACCCTATAATTTTTTTCAATCGGTTGCGACTTTACTACAACCTCGGAATTCTCTTTATTTTCCGCCATAAAAACCCTCATCTGTTTATTAGTAACTATCATAACACAAATTTTCGCAATTGTCATTACTTTTAACGCAAAATAAAAAAATTTATTACGGCAAGCAAAAAGTTATTTTTTACTATTAAAAATAGTAGAAAAATAATCCAAATTGTGCTACAATGTATGCATTATAATAAAATTTTCCGTTTCGGAGGCATTGTTTTTATGAACATGAAAGAAATTGAGGCGAAGTGGCAAGCCAAATGGGAAAAGGACAAGCTCTATTCCTTTAACAAGAAAAACGTTGATAAAAAATTCTACTGCTTAGAGATGTTTTCTTACCCCTCTGCTTCTAAGCTTCACTTGGGTCACTGGTATAACTACGGCTTGACGGACAGCTTTGCCCGTTACAAAAAAATGAAGGGGTACGAGGTCTTTGAGCCTATGGGCTTTGACGCGTTTGGTCTTCCTGCCGAAAACTACGCTATAAGAACGGGCAAGCACCCCGAAAAAACCACTCTTGAAAACATTGACACTATGGAAGGTCAGTTAAAGGCTATGGGTGCTATGTTTGATTGGGATGCCGAGATTAAAACCTGCATGCCTGACTACTACAAATGGACTCAGTGGCTCTTTTTAAAGCTTTACGAAAAGGGCTTAGCATACAGAAAGGAGGCTCCCGTAAACTGGTGCTCCAGCTGTAATACCGTACTTGCCAACGAGCAGGTAGAGGACGGTCACTGCGAGCGTTGCGGAACTCAGGTTGTAAAGAAGAACCTCACTCAATGGTTCTTTAAAATAACAGAATATGCAGAAGAGCTTTTAAACTGTCTTGACGGCTTGGATTGGCCTGAAAAAACCAAAGCAATGCAGAAAAACTGGATAGGCAAATCCACCGGTGGCGAAATTATCTTTACTGCTGAAAGCGGTGACGAATTTAAGGTGTTCACTACCCGCGCAGATACCGTTTTCGGCGTATCCTACGTAGTGCTTGCGCCCGAGCATCCGCTCGTTAAAAAGCTCACTACCAAGGACAGATTAAAGGACGTTGAAAAATATATTGAAGAAACCGCCAAAATAAATGAGATTGAAAGGCTTTCGACCACCCGTGAAAAGACAGGCGTATTTATCGGTGTATACGCAGTTAACCCTGTAAACGGCAAAAAAGTGCCTATATATGCAGCTGATTACGTTCTCTACTCATACGGCACCGGCGCGGTAATGGGCGTGCCCGCGCACGACGCGAGAGATTTCTTATTCGCTCAAAAATACAATCTCCCGGTAAACGTAGTTATTAAAAATCCTAAGGGTGACGATACTCTTCCTTACTGTGAAGACGGTATACTTGTAAACAGCGTTGACTTTGACGGTCTTACATCTGAAGAGGCAAGAAAGGCAATACTCAACAAGTTAAACGCTGACGGTAAAGGTCAGCACAAGGTTAATTACAGGCTTCGTGACTGGCTTGTTTCCCGTCAAAGATATTGGGGCGCGCCAATTCCTATGATTCACTGTCCACACTGCGGTACGGTGCCCGTTCCTTATAAGGACTTACCCGTTGAGCTTCCTAAGGACGTTGAATTCCGCCCTGACGGAAAATCTCCGCTTGCTAAATGCGAAAGTTTCGTTAAGGTTAAATGTCCCGTTTGCGGACAAGACGCTGAGCGTGACGTTGATACTCTTGACACCTTCGTTTGCTCAAGCTGGTATTATTTAAGATACCCCGACAATAAAAACGAGGATATGCCGTTTGACCCTGAAATTATCAATCAAATGCTCCCCGTTGACAAATACGTAGGTGGACCTGAGCATGCTTGTATGCACCTTTTGTATGCAAGATTTATAACTAAGGCTCTTCGCGATATGGGTTATCTTAAATTTGGCGAGCCGTTTACGTCACTCACTCACCAAGGTATAATACTCGGACCTGACGGAAACAGAATGAGCAAATCAAGAGGTAATGTCGTTTCTCCCGATACCTACATTGAAGAGTTTGGCTCTGACGTATTTAGAACTTATCTTATGTTCGGCTTTGCCTATACAGAGGGTGGCCCGTGGGACGATAACGGTATTAAGTCTATTGCAAAATTCTTTGAGAGAATTGAAAGGCTTGTTACCAAGGTTTGTAGCTATAAACCAGAGAAAGAGCCCGTTATCGGCAAGGAAGAAAAAGACCTTTTATACGCCGAGGCATACTGCATAAAGAGTGTTGACAGAGATATGAACGTTTTCTCGTTTAACACAGCTATAGCAAGACTTATGGAGTTTGTTTCTGCAATAAATAAATACGACGGATATACCGAAAAATCAAATGCTCTCATTTTAAAAGCAGTTGATACTTTAATCTTATTACTCGCTCCTTGCGCTCCTCACTTTGCAGAAGAGCTTTGGGCAATGAGAGGTCATAAAAAGTCAGTATTTTTAGAAGATTACCCAGTTTACAACGAGCAAGCACTTCAAAAAGACGAGGTTGAACTTGCAGTTCAAGTAAACAGCAAGGTAAAGGCTAAAATCAACGTAGCGAGCGACGCTACTGATGACGAAATTAAGGCTATTGCCCTTGCAAACGACACGATAAAGAAAATCGTTGGCGACAGCCAAGTAGTTAAAGTAATTATCGTAAAAGGCAGACTTGTAAACTTAATAGTAAAATAAATTGTAAAATATCTACAAAGGTAAAATATAGGCAAGTGCCGAGCGAAAATTCGCTCGGCACTTTTTAATATAAAAACTAGGGAGGGGCTTGCCCCTCCCCTACGATTTATTTAGATTTTCCTTAATAACTGCCGTTTTTATTCTCCTTGATAATTATACGTCTTAGTATAATCGCCTGTATTATAATCCCAGTTATCACCTTTGCTTATTGTTTTCCATTGTTCTTGCGTGCCCCTATATTTTATGCTTATTAAACTATCGCAACCTTCGAACGCATAATCGTCAATACTCGTTACACCGTCGCCTATTACTACGCTTGTTAAGCTGCTACAATAAGAGAATGCATAAATTCCTATCGAGGTTACGCTGTCGGGGATAGTTATGCTTGTTAAGCTGCTACAAGAAGAGAATGCACCTTCTCCTATCGAGGTTACGCTGTCGGGGATAGTTATGCTTGTTAAGCTGCTACAATAATAGAATGCATAAATTCCTATCGAGGTTACGCTGTCGGGGATAGTTATGCTTGTTAAGCTGCTACAATAATAGAATGCA
>JAFVQT010000053.1 GCA_017504655.1 Clostridia bacterium
GGCGAATATAACTGCGTAGCAATATAACTGCTAAAGCAGTTGGCGTTCGCAACTAAAGTTGCTCGGCAACACTGCGATGCAATATCACAAATCCGTTCACGGATTTATTTAGTTGCCGAATCCCTTGTAGGGACTCGGCTTATACGCCCGCTTTTTATGCAAGCGCGTTGTATTTTGCGTTAAAAACATGTAAAACAGAGGGACGTAGTAAAGATTAACAGTAAAATTCAGTTGATTTTTTTCGGCAAATATAATAAAATATTACGGTAAGTTTTTAACAAAAGGGGAATATATGGCAGAGAAATTAACCATAGCTCAAAAGCTGAGAAAAAGAAAATATCGCCCTGCGCCGAGAGTGATAACGGCTATTTATAAGATTATAATGGTGAATATCATAGGCCGTAAATACAAGCCTAAATTTCACATAATCGACGACGTAAACGACTGCAAGGGTCCTTGCTTTGTTATATTTAATCACCTTTCGAGAATAGACCACGTCTACGTCTGCGGTGCAACCTACCCGAGAAGAACCAATATGATGGCAGGCTACAGCGAGTTTTACAGAAAGAAGTTTTCAACGGTGTTCAGTCTTAATAGGGTCATTCCAAAGAAGAACTATTCTCCCGATATGCTTGCTATACACGCCGTAGGTCAGGTTATAAAGGCAGGCGGTTGCGTTACCTTTGCTCCGGAGGGTCTTGCAAGCGACTACGGCGGAAATAAGCCCGTAGTACCCGGTACAAGCAAAATGTTCAAGCACTTTAAGGTGCCCGTTTATTTATGCTATCTCGAGGGACAGTATCTGCAAAACACTAAGGTTTGCTTAGATGAGCGACTCGGCGAAACGCATGCGACGATGTCCTTGCTTTTTTCTAAGGAAGATGTAGATAGGCTGTCGGTCGAGGAGATGGACGATATTATAAACGAGAGGTTCAGACGCAACGAGTACGCGTGGAATGCCGAAAAGAAAATCAAATGGCAAACATACGGAAGAATTTGTCACCGTCTTGAGGATTTTTGCTATAAATGCCCTAAGTGCGGAAAAGAATTTACGATGAAGGGAGAGGGTGATAAAATAACTTGCTCAAGCTGTGGCAACGGCGCGACGATGGACGACTAATATCAGTTCCACCCCTTTGAAAATGCAGTTATTCCCGCATCGCCCTTTGATTGGGTTGAAAAGGAGCGTATGGATATCATAAGGGAGATACGCGAAAATCCTGATTATTATTTTGAGGACGAATGTCAAATAGGCAACCTCGACGAGTACAGGCTTGTTAAGGATAACAAAACCAGCTTTATCGTTGGCGAGGGAAAAATCAGGATAGACCACAAGGGTATGCATTATAAGGGCACGAGAAACGGCGAGCCGTACGAGTTTACCGCCGGCTATAAGGAGCTTTACACTCTTATAACCGAGGTTGATTCAAGCTTTTTCAACTTCTATTTAAAGGGAGAATATTTTGATGTTTTTCCAAAGCATCAGACGGTAGGAAAAATTTGTTTGCTCGTAGAGGAGATGCATCGCTACCACGTAAACTTCTATAAAAATTTTAAGTGGAACGATTATATGTATGAGGGCTTAGAGCTTGGAATAGATAATAAAGAGTGAGATATTACCTTTAAAAAGGTTTAAAATCAACCTATAGAGCGACTTTTGGTACAATTTATTGAGGCGCGTGGCATTTTGCCACGCGCTTTTTACACAAATAAAAGGCTTTGTATCAGCCTGTAACCAAGACTTTAAGACTTAAAATGCAACGCCAAGCAAAAAGAGGTTTAGTCACCGCACGCAATTAATTATTTTGCAAATTAAAATAAGTCTTGCAAAAACACTTATAATATGTTATACTAACATAAGTGACCGCTAAGCAGTATAAAAGAGGAGATTCATTTTGAAGGAGAGTATTCTTAAAAGGGTAGAAAAGCCGTCAAGATACATAGGTGGAGAATACGGTGCGCCAAAGCTTAAAAAGGGCAGATTTAATTTTTGCATTTGCTTCCCCGACGTGTACGAGGTTGCGATGAGCAATTTGAGCATCCGTATCGTAGCCGACGTTATCAATAAGGTCGAGGGCGCGACTTGCGACAGGTGCTTTGCGCCTTGGTCGGACTTGGGTGATATTTTGAAAAAAGAGGGCGTGCTTTTAGAATCCCTCGATTTAAAAATGCCGCTTAAGGATTTTGACATGCTTGGTTTTACTCTTCAGTACGAGATGAGCTATACTACTATTTTGTATATGCTTGATTTAGCGGGAATACCTTTAAAAAGAGAGGATAGGGGAGAAGAATTTCCTATAATTCAGGCGGGAGGACCTTGCGCGGTCAACCCCGAGCCCTTAGCCGATTTTATAGATATTTTCGTCGTTGGCGACGGTGAGGAGAGCATGCAGGAGCTTGCTAAGCTTAAAATGGAATGCAAGTCAAAGAGTGAGTTTTTGCAAAGAGCATGCTCCGTTCAAGGGGTATACGTACCCTCGCTTGTAGACGTGAAATACAAGGAAAACGGACAGATAGAGGGCTTTTCTATAAAAGAGCCTATTAAAAAAGCACTTTTAAAGGATCTTGACGGGGCAGAATTTCCTTCCGTGCAAGCCGTACCCAACTGTGAGTCCGTTTTTGACAGAGCGGTAATAGAGGTTATGAGAGGGTGCTACAGAGGTTGCCGTTTTTGTCAGGCAGGCTTTATATACCGCCCCGTAAGAGCAAGGGGTGTAAAAACACTTACCGAGCAGGCTTGCTCGCTTGTAAAAGGCTCAGGCTTTTCCGAGCTTGGATTAAACAGCCTCTCAACGGGCGATTATCCCCACCTTAAAGAGCTTATAAGGAGCTTGAAGGACAACCTTCCGAGCGACGTTCATCTTTCGCTTCCGTCTTTAAGATTGGATAGCTTCGACGGGGAATTCGTGCAGGAGTCGAGAAAAAGCTCGCTTACCTTTGCGCCTGAGGCGGGCACGCAAAGGCTTCGCGACGTAATAAACAAGGATATAACCGAGGAGGACGTTGAAAGAGGGCTTAATATGGCTTTCGACAACGGTTATACGGGCATAAAGCTTTATTTTATGTTCGGTCTTCCCACCGAAACGGAAGAGGATATAATTGCAATTTGCGATATAGTTGACAGAATAAGAAAGATTTATTCGGCAAATCCGCAAAGGGCGAGAAGGCTCAGAATAAGCGTTTCGGCATCTACGTTTATACCAAAGCCGTTTACGCCCTTTCAATGGGAAAGGCAGATTACCGAGGCTGAGGTTAAGCAAAAGGTCGACCTTCTCCGCAGTAGATTATACAGTAAAAACACAACGGTAAGCTGGAACGATTTTGCCCTTTCCGAAATGGAAGCGGTATTGGCAAGAGGGGACAGGCGAGTTGGACGGGTTATTTTAAGAGCCTACGAAAAGGGCTGTTATTTCGACGGCTGGACGGACAAGTTTGACGCAAAGAAGTGGAACGAGGCGTTTGAAGAGGTAAACGTGGATAAGACCTTCTACACGAGAGAGTGGGGAGAGGATGAGATTTTGCCTTGGGATTTGATAGACGTTTTCGTTGACAAGGCTTTTCTTTTGAGAGAGAGAAAAAAGGCGTACAGGGCAGAGGTTACGGGTAGCTGTAAAACGGGATGCAAGGGCTGCGGTATACAAAAGGTATACGGGTGTAACGTATGATACTTTTTAAATTTACCAAGACGGGTGGAGCAGAGTTTTTAGCTCACCTCGATATTTTAAGACATATCGGAAGAACAATGAGAAGAGCGGGCGTTAAGGTCGCCTTTTCCCAAGGCTTTAATCCGCATATGCTCGTGTATATGTCCGCGCCGATGGGCATAGGTATTCCAAGCCTTGCAGAGTACTGCCAGATTGATACGGATGAGCCCCCTGAGAGCTTTATTGAAAAATTCAACGAATTTGCGCCAAACGGACTTACCTGCGTAGGCGCGTGGACGACTCAGGGCAAGGTAGGCGTAGCAAGCGATATTGTTAAGGCTGAATATACGGTAAAGGGCATAAACAAATTTGACGTTTCGGACCTTTTACAAAGGCAAGAGTTTATAATAACGACAAAAGACGGAAGAGAAAAAAACGTAAGAGAGCTTATCTATTCGGCAGAGTGGGAGGGGGATATCTTGCGCGCTGTAATAGGCTTTGGCAACGGGCTCAGAATAGAAAAATTCACAGACAAGCTTTTAGAGCTGTACGGAGGAAACGAGGTTGTTGCAACAAAGACGAGAGGACTTAACAAAGACGGAAAAGATTTTGAGGACGGTATAAAGTAATGTCTGTTAATATTTTCGTAGACAGTCACGGAGGCAACGTTATAGGTGCTGTTGCCGACGGAAAAAAACTGCTCGAATACAGAATTGAAAAAAAGAATAAAACAGTCACTATAGGTAGCGTCTTTAAAGGCAGGGTGGAAAACGTCTTACCGGGAATGCAGGCTGCGTTTGTAAACGTAGGCTTGCAAAAAAACGGTTACCTTTCGGCGACCGATATGCTCATGGATAAATCCGAGCTTGTCGGCAAGGTTGAAATACCCTCTATTTTGCATTTAAAAGAGGGCGACGAAATAATGGTACAGGCCGTAAAAGACCCTGCGGGCAGTAAGGGCGTAAGGCTTACCTCCAACGTTTCTTTTGCCGCAAGATACGTCGTATTTATGCCAACTATCGACTTTTTGGGTGTTTCACGCAGAATTACTAACGAAAAGACGAGAGAAAAGCTTATGCAGATTGCTCAGACCCTCAAGCCGGAGGGACAGGGCATTATTATAAGAACGGCGGCGGAGCATGCTACGAAATCGGATATAAAAAGAGAAATAGCCTATCTCGTAGAGCAGTATAAGCATATTTTAAACGATTTTCACTTGGTAGAAGCTCCCAAATGTGTGTTTGAAGAGGGTAACGTTGCGGTAAGGCTTATTCGCGACGTTTACAACTCCGAGATAGACAAATTCATAGTCGGCGACAAGGATATTTACGAAAAGGTTTTAGAGTACGCAAAAAGGTTTGACAGCAGTCTTAAGCACAAGCTTAAGCTCTACGGCAAAAAGACGGATATGTTCCATTACTACGGCTTGGACGAGGACGTTACGACCCTGCTTGGCAACACCGTAGAGCTTGATAACGGTGGATATATAGTAATAGACAAAACCGAGGCTTTAACGTCTATAGACGTTAACACGGGTAAATACGTGGGCTCTGCCAATTTAGAGGATACCGTATTTAACACCAATTTGTTAGCGGCAAAAGAAATTGCCCGACAGCTTAGACTTAGAAATATTTCGGGAATAATAGTAGTAGACTTTATCGATATGGAGGACGAGGGGCATAAGGAGGGTCTGCTTACGGTTTTAGAGGAATATCTCGCAGAGGACAGAGAAAAATGTCACGTTGTTGGCATGTCGCCGATAGGACTTGTGGAAATTACCCGAAAGAAAAAGAGAAGAGAGAGCACATCTATGCTCGTTAAGCCGTGCCCATACTGTCAGGGCAGTGGACTTATTTGGTCTAACGATTACATAGTAATGAGAATAAGAACAGGGCTTTTAGATCTGTTTGCAGACGGATACGATACGGCTATAGTCGACTTAAACGTGGAAATTGCCGATTATATTTTAGCAAAGGGATTGCTTAAAAAGGACGTGGAAAGGATTTGGAAGGGCAAGCGTATTTACGTAATACCTCACAAAACCTATCACCAACAGTTTTTCCTTATAAAGGGTGACAACGGCAAGGTTGTAGAAGTGCCGGATAGCGCAATTTTATTATATTAAAGGGCAATTTATATGTTATTGTACGAAAAAAAGTATCAACTGAGAGTTTCCGATTTTGACAGGAGCGACGATATAAGACCGGGCGCTTTGCTGGATATATTTCAAAGCATTGCCTCAGAGCATGCGGCAAGGCTAAATATAGGCTACGGTGACCTTTTGCAAAAGGACTGTGTTTGGGTGCTGCTCAGAATGCGCTACGACGTTGTAAAAAGAATTTGCTTTGGCGTGGAAAACGTCATAGCAAAAACCTGGCCACACGAGGCGGGCAGGGTTGATTATGACAGAGATTATTGCATTGAAAATTTAAACGGAGAAAGGCTTGTAAACGCCTCGTCTAAATGGTGCATTATAAACGCAAAAACAAGGCGCATTTCAGTGGGTAGCGCGGTTTACCCCGAGGGCGAGCACTTTAAAGAGTCGATTTACCCGGAGGGGCTTAAAAAATTATCCGACTTTGATATAGAAGGGGCGGAGAAATACGTTGGCTATGCGGGGCACTCTTGTCTTGACCATAACGGACACGTAAACAACGTAAAATATAACGACTTTATTTTAGATGCCTTAAAGCTTGAAGAAAATGAAAGTATAAAGTCTTTTGAGATAAACTATATAAACGAAATGCAAGTGGGTAATTTTACCTTATATAGCATTAAAGATGGCAATAAACGACTTATAAGGGGGTTTTCTAACGAAAAAGAATCGTTCAGAGCTGTTGTAGAAGTCTTTTAAGGAGGTGTTTTATGGCAAACGCAATAGAGATTAACAACCTAACCAAAAAGTACGGTAGAAAGGTTGCGTTAGACGGCGTTGACCTTACGATAACAGGTGGAAAAATTGTTGGACTTTTAGGTCCAAACGGTAGCGGAAAATCAACCCTTTTCAAATGTCTAACAGGCTTACTTGCCTTTGACGGCTCGGCTAAAATCTACGGCGAAGAAGTAGGTGTAAAAACCAAAAGCATAGTATCGTATTTGCCTGAAAGGACTTACCTTGATATGAATATGACTGCGAAAGAGGTTTTTGATACCTTTAAGACCTTTTACAAAGATTTCGATATAGTAAGGGCGTACGAGCTTTTGGCAACTCTCAAGGTAGAAAAGGACGTAAGACTAAAAACTCTTTCAAAGGGCACGAAGGAAAAAATTCAGCTTATAGCCGTTATGGCGAGAAAGGCAAAGGTATATCTATTAGACGAGCCTATCGGCGGTGTAGACCCCGCCGCCCGTGAGTTTATTATAAACACCATTTTAACAAGGGTAAACGAGGGCTCTACAATAGTTATTTCAACTCATCTTATAAGAGATATAGAAGATATTTTAGACGAATACGTCTTTATAAACGGTAGTAAAATCGTATCTTGCGGAAACGTTAAGGACGTTCATAGCCAAGGGAAAACGGTAGATGAAGAGTTTAGGGAGGTGTTCAGATGTTTGTAAAGATATTTAAACACGCTTTTTTAAGACCTTTAAAAACGGTGCTTTCGCTAATAGCCGTAAGCCTTATAGCAGGAATTTTAGCAGGCTTTTGCAAAATGATGAGTAAAAGAGTAGATAGCGATCATTTATTTAAAGTTTTTCGCTCCTTATCATCTTTATCTACCTTTGCAATATCAATACTTACATTTGCTCAAATAACGGTTGTGTGTACGTCTTTCCATAAAGCCGTCGCAACCGACGAGGCTTACTTTACCTATACCTTACCCGCAACGACAGGTCAGCAGGTTGGTGCAAGATACTTATCCTTGCTCGTTTGGAATACTATAAGCTTAGCAGGTGTTATTTTATCGCATTTTTTAAAGGCGTTATTTACTGTAAAATTCAGTATTTCTAACGGTGGCGTAGAATCTCCTCCTATGCGATTAAACGAGATAATACTTATGATTGAGATTATAATTCTAGTTGTAATTAGCTACCTTTCAGTTGTTTCGCACGTTCAGTTTGGGATTGTGTTTGCAAACGCCTTATCACTAAAATTGAAACGTAAGCTATCCTCATTTTTAGTAGGATTAATTTTCTTTTTAGAGTTTGTAATTCTTGTAATAACGTTTATTCTTTCGTTAGACTGGGTTATAAGAAAAACCTTCCTCGGCATAGATTTTATTCATTTGCTTTTGTGGATACTTATCTTATTGATGGGCGGGCTTGGTAGTCTTACATACTTTTTGACGTATAAATTTATGGGAAGGTGGCTTAACGTTGCTTGATTATAAGCTCAAATTTGAAATTGTACCCGACGGTTGTTGGTATTCTAACTTAAGGGCGTGTCTGCCAAAAAAAGACTGGGACTACGTTAGAAAAGACGCGTATAAACGTGCAGACGGCAAGTGTATGATTTGCAAAAGAACGGTAGCCCGTTTAGAGGCGCATGAAAGGTGGTCTTACGACGAGAAAAATGGCATACAAAAGTTAGAGGACGTAATAGCCGTTTGTCACGCTTGCCACTCGGTAATTCATATCGGTAGAACTCAGCTTTTAGGCGACGAAGACAAAGCCATAGAGCATTTTAAAGGGGTAAATAAATGTAGCTATGCAGACTATATTCGTGAGCTTGGCAAAGCCAACGAAGAGCATAGGCGAAGAAACCTTGTGCCCGAGTGGAGCACGGATATGAGAAAGTTAGAAGAAATCTTAAACCAAGCTAAAAATAAAGACTAAAATTAACATGAGAGAAACACTTTTTGTTTCTCTCATATTTTTTACCTTGTAGGCTTGAATTCGTGTCGTTTTAAAAGTATAATATTATTGACTAAAAGGCTTGAGGTGCAAGATGAAGAAGCTTAGTTTAAACGGCAAATGGAAAATGACAGGTGCTGGATACGAGGTTTATGGCAACGTCCCGGGCTCTGTGTATTCTTTTTTACATGTAGATAACTCTATTTTGCCCGACCCTTTTTATAGAGATAACGAAGAGATTTATTTAAAACTTTCAGAGTATGAATTTGTCTTTGAAAAGGAGTTTCATTTTGTAAAAACGGCTAATCCGACTTATATCGTTTTTGAGGGATTAGATACCCTTTGCGATATATTTTTAAATGGTAAAAAAGTTGCTTTTGTTGACAATATGCACCTTACTTACCGCTTTGATATAACCGAGCTTTTGCGTGATGGGAAAAACCTTTTAAAGGTCGTTTGTCAACCTATAGCCCCATATATTAGGCAAAAACAAGCCGAAAAGAGGCTTTTTGGCGCAAGCGATTGTATGGACGGATACCCCCATATAAGAAAAGCTCATTGTATGATGGGCTGGGACTGGGGACCGCACCTTCCCGACGCGGGTATATGGCGAAGCGTATACCTTTTAGAAAAGGACAGCGCAGAGATAAATTCCGTACACGTTGTGCAACGCCACGACGAGGGAAAGGCATTTATAACTCCTTTGGTTGAGATTGACGGTAATGCTGAAATATCGGTTATATTAACGTGCCCAAGCGGAGAGAAAATTGTTATTCCTGCAAACGAAGAAACGGAGATTTTATCCCCCGAGCTTTGGTGGCCAAACGGATTAGGAAAACAGAATTTATATAAAGTTGAAGTAAAGCTACTTGAAAATAACCAAATTAAAGATGAAAAATCTTTAAATATCGGTTTAAGAAAAATGGAGCTTGTAAGACAAAAGGACGAGTTTGGCGAGAGCTTTTTCCATAGAGTAAACGGCGTAGACGTGTTTGCGATGGGTGCGGATTACGTTCCCGAGGACAATATTTTCAGCCGTATTACCCCCTCTCGCACAAGAGAGCTGTTAACCCATTGCAAGGATTGTAATTTTAATGCCATAAGGCTTTGGGGCGGTGGATATTATCCCGATGAATTCTTCTTTGATATATGTGACGAGCTGGGCTTAATAGTCTTTTTCGACTTGGCGTTTGCATGCTCTGTGTACGAGCCCGACCAAAGGACGAAAGAGGGTATTTTTGAGGAGATAAGGCAAAATCTGACGAGAATAAGACACCACGCCTGCCTTGGTCTTATATGTGGCAACAACGAAATAGAGTGGCATTTTGACGAATACGTGGCAATTTCGGGCAGAGGAGATTTAGAGTATTTAAGGGGTATTTATAACGAGCTTTTTGAGGAAAAATTTCCGCAAATTGTAAGCGAGGTTGCACCTTACCTTGCATATATTCCGTCTTCTCCCACCTCGTTCAGTAATTTTAAAGAGCCAAACGGCGAAAGCGTAGGCGACTGCCACGATTGGGAGCCCGACTACACTTCAGTAAGAAACAAGTTTTACAGATATGTCAGCGAATTTGGTTTTCAAGCTCTTCCCAGCTATAAAACGGTAAAGGCGTTTACCAAGGAAGAGGACAGGTTTTTAGAAAGCGAGGTGATGAAGCGTCACC
>JAFVQT010000054.1 GCA_017504655.1 Clostridia bacterium
TTCAAGAACGGACGTCGCAAGAACGACGAGGCCATCCCGAGCGGACTCGCCATCTACGACCTCGACCACATCGCGAATCCACG
Source organism: Clostridia bacterium (assembly GCA_017504655.1). Classification (GTDB taxonomy): domain Bacteria; phylum Bacillota; class Clostridia; order Christensenellales; family Borkfalkiaceae; genus UBA10281. The sequence goes on from JAFVQT010000054.1 coordinate 84, forward strand.
CGCCAAGTGGGCGGAAATCGAAGCCCGCAAGGAAGAGTTGGGTATCCTCTTGGCTCACATCACCCCGAGCACGGAAGGCCTTCGCCTTGCCTTCATCATCCCGAACGGCATTCTTCCCACAATCATGGCAATTATCATTGAAACATAAATAGAAAATATTGATTTTCTCTTTGAAAAGCCGTATATTAAACCAACTGTGAGTCCGTAGCAAGCCATCTCAAATGCTACTGCTATTGCTGTAGGATACATAACGGGCACGGAAAATAAAAGCGACCTAAGTATTGGTAAAATAAATCCGATAAGTGCTCCGTATTTACAGTCGCATATCATTCCGCAAAGAAAAATGGGTATATGCATTGGCAATAAAGCCTTTCCTACAGTAGGAATTTGTCCTATAAGCATAGGCAGTATAAATCCCATTGCTAAAAAGAATGCTGAAAATATTAATTTTTTCAAACTGCTTTCAATCATAATTTCTCATTGCTTTTTCATCTGTCTTAAAAACAGTAAAATTGCTAATACCAAAAAAATAACAGCATAGCCTAAAACCCACCATAAATGTGGTAAAATCTTAGTAAATTCGCCTAAAAGTAAAGCTCTTTCCATCTCAACTGCATGGACAAACGGCAAGGTATATGCAAAGCTTTTAAAAGCACCGCCAACTAAATTTAAGTCAAACCAAGTGCCTGAAAGCCAAGCGGATAAATTGGTTAAAAGCGCTCCGCAAATTCCGCCCACTTGCTTATCGTTTAAAATACTGCCAAAAAGCAGACCAAGTGCAATAAATAAAATGCAAATGGGAATCACAAATAATATGGAGTATAATACGTTTACCGAAATTTGCAAGCCTAAAGCAAACGCTACAAGATAGCATATAACACTTTGGGCAACAGATATAGGGATAATCGGTAGGGTGTATCCAAGTATAAAATCGAGTGAGGAAAGAGGAGTTGTGTATAGTCTTTGCAGAAGTGAGCTTCCTCTATCCTTTGAAATCAGTGTTGCAGAAAAAAGCGTCATAAAAGAAAGCCCGAAAACGGTAACACCGGGAGTCAGGTGTTGAATTTCAAATAGTGTAACGGGTATATTTGCCTGAATTGCGCTTAGCAGTAATATAAGAACGAGAGGAAAGCCTAAGCCAAAGCACAGTGTTAGGGGGTCGCGTACAATTTCTTTGATATTTCTGCCTGCAAAAGTTAGCATTCTCATAAATTTACCCCCTTTACAATATTCACAAAGGCTTTTTCAAAGCTATCGGCCTTTGCTGTTTGTTTGATATTTTGCGCAGTGTCGCAAAGTAAAAGCTTGCCGTCGCGCATAATGGCAATTCTATCGGATAGCTCCTCAGCCTCTTCCATATAGTGAGTTGTCAGTATGACGGTAATTTTACCCTTTAAAGAGCGTATAATATCCCACAAATCGGTTCTTGCCAAAACGTCTAAGCCGAGAGTCGGCTCGTCAAGAAAGAGTATTTTTGGCTCGGATATAAGAGCCATTGCAATGCTCAGTCTTCTTTGCCAACCGCCTGAGAGCTTTCCTGCTTTTCTATCTATAATTGACTGCAAATTTAATAGATTAACAATCTCTTCGATTTTTTTCTCGCGCTCTATTTTTTGAAAACCGTAAACACCGCATATAAGCTCTAAATTTTCTCTTGCGGAAAGATTGGGTGCGACAGCCGTTTCCTGTGGTGACACGGAAATCAGTTTTTTAACGTCAAGAGGATTATCTATGATGCTTTTCCCAAAAATAAGCGCATCTCCTCCCGTTGGCTGCGTAAGGCATGAAAGCATTTTGATAGTTGTGGTTTTGCCTGCTCCGTTAACGCCCAGTAAGGAGAAAATCTCTCCCTGTTTTATTTCTAAATTTAGGTTGTCTACCGCAACTAAATTTTTATATGATTTAGTCAGTTTTATAATTTTAATAGCCGTCATTTTATTTACCTCCGTGTATATGGCGTATGCCTTGGTATACGTCTGTGAGAATATTGCTTATGTAATCCCAATCAAGTAAGCAGAACGAGGTGGCAAGCATTGTTGCAATTCCGTGTGCGCACGCCCACATCTCCATATGTATTTGCTTTGCCGTTTCGGTTGTGACCGAATTTGCTGTTTTTATCAGCTCAACCGATGCTGTAAAATCTACTGTTGGAATTATATCCTTGCCTTGCCTGTCGCACATGAAGAGCAGTTTAAAAAGCTCCTTTTCCTCTTTTGCAAAGCGTATGTATGCCATACCGAAAGCCTTATATTTAGGATATTTTTCGCTTTTAACCTCAATATTTATAAAGTTAAGATACTGCTCATATGCTAAATTTATAATTTCTTTGTTTAAATCATCCATAGATGAAAAGTTTGAAAAAATCGGTTGAGTAGAGCAATTTAACGCGTTTGCAAGACTTCTCGCATTTAAATTTTCTGCGCCCTTTTGTCTGATAATGTCAATAGCCGTATTGATAATATCCGTTCTTGTAATTTTAACCTTAGGTGGCATAAGCACTCCTTAAATAACATTTGATATATAACAATTGTTATTATAATATATTTCATTCTTTTTGTCAACACTTTAATTAAAATATATCATATGATAGCTTAAATAAAAGCACAGCTGAAAAAAACGCGTTGCAAAAACAGAATGCAACGCGCATTTTTATAACAGAAAAATTAAAGGGTGCCTTTTGGCACCCTTAGGTTTGATTAATCAAATTATTAAAGCAAGCTTATAGTTGAAATTAAAGTAATTACTGTAAGAAGAAGGCTTATTATACCGATTGTAAGTGAAGCGATACCCATAATCAAGGTTGCTACAGGACCCTTGCCGGTGGTTGCCTTTGCGTGCTTGAAGTTCTTGATGGAAGAAGAGCCGAAAACTATTGCTAAGATGCAAAGAGGAATTGCAAAGTTTGCAAAAACAATGCTGAATATAGCATTCTCTTCCATTAAAGTGTAGTAATTTGAATAATTGTAATAATAGCTGTCGTTATATCTGTAATAACGGCTTAAATAAAAATCAGCCTCATTATAGAATGAATGTGCTATTAAAGAGAAAATCAATGCAAAAAATGCAAGAACGGATGCTGCAATGGCTTTACCTAAGCCGTAAACACCGGTACGAGCAGGCTCTGCTTTAAGGACCTGTGGCTCATATGGGGCTTGATAGGTCGGTTGATAAGTTGGTTGAGTTTGTGGCTGTTGAGCAGGTTGAGCGTTTAAAGACGTTCCGCAGTTAGGACAAAATGAAACGTTATCGCCAACTTGGGTACCACAGTTACTGCAAAAAGGCATAATATAATCCTCCAAATATTTTTGTTTATTTTACCACAGTACAAATTTACTGTCAAGGAAAATGATTTTATTTTAACTTAAATAGGGAAAATTAAGTAAAAACGTCGAAAATTTTTTATATAACATTTAATTAATGCTTAAAAGTATAATTCACCGTTTAAATAAAAAAGTCTTGCGCAGGCGCAAGACTTTTGCTTTAAAAGCTGATATGTACTTAAATCGGGTTATTTACAGCATCCGCCACCAAAGCCGAAATCCATTCCGTGCTTATCGTGACCGCCGCCACAGCAACAACACCAAACTAAGATGAGGGGTATAAGGCATCCGCAGTTACAGAGCTTATCGAAAATGCCGTTTAAGCATCCGTTTTTGCAAACGCAGAGAATTAAAAGGATAATAAGTATCCAAAGGCAACAGTTGTCGCCACCACCACAAGTGTTGAACATGTTTTACCTCCTTATTTTAATGCAAAACCTACACGGGTAGTAATAGGTGTTTTTGATAGTTCTACTATCAATACATTATATTTTTCAAGTTAAGAATTTGTTACACACCTTTTTTTAAATTAAACGCCTTGCTTTTTATTGAATTATGTTATATAATATTATTTGCGGACACTTTATTGGTTCGACAAAAATATTTTATTTTTCTTACGGGTATCATTTAAGGAACTCGATTGGAGGTTTTTATGGAAAAGAAGTTTTTAACTTCAAAAAACATTGCCACATTGGCTGTTTTATCTGCTTTAATCGTTATTATTCAGCTTATCAGCGGTTTTATTAAGATTGGTGCGGTAAATTTAAGCTTCGTGCTTATTCCTATTGTAATGGGTGCAATAATAATTGGCCCGCTTGGAGGAATTGTTTTAGGTATAGTTTTTGGTCTGGTATGCTTCATAATGGGGCTTCTCGGTATGGACTCTCTTACGTATTTGCTTATAAGCCAGCATCCTGTTCTTACCTTTTTAACTTGTGTTGTAAAGGGGGCAATGGCAGGCTTAGTTTCAGCATTGATATATAAGCTTTTAAACAAGAAAAACGAGTATCTTAGCGTTATTTTAGCGGCTTTGGCTGCGCCTGTTGTTAATACGGGTCTGTTTATTATCGGCGCGCTGATTATGAGCGACACAATAACCGTATTTATGGCGGCAAATAGAATATCCGTTGACATTATTTACTTTTTGGTGATTATGTGCGCAGGTATTAATTTCTTGGTTGAATTTGTACTAAACGGAATTTTAGCACCATCCTTGTATAGGGTAGTGAAATACGTTAAAACAAGAAGGTAATTATGATTTTTTGTATTGATATAGGCAATTCCAATATTAAATATGCTATTTTTGACGGCAGTGAAGTAAAAGCAACATTCCGCGTAACGTCAAAAAGAGATGCAACCAGCGACGAATACGGTGTTATTGTAAGAGATTTGCTCCGTGAGGCAGGTATTCCTAAAAAATCAATAAAGGGCGTTATAATGTCCTCTGTTATACCGTCGCTTAACTATACTATGGAGCATATGTGCAGAGATTATCTCGGTGTAGAGCCGTTGATAATCGGGCCGGGTGTGAAAACAGGCTTAAATATAAAAGCTGACAACCCCAAGGAGGTTGGCTCAGATATAATAGTAGATAGCGTAAGCGCAATAAAAAAGCTCGGTAAAGGCACACCTATTATCGCAATAGATTTCGGCACGGCAACTACTTTTGACGTTATATCCGAAAGGGGAGAGCTTATCGGCGTAGTTATTTCTCCGGGTATAAAATCTGCGCTTGATTCACTTACAAACAGTACGGCTAATTTGCCACGAATAGAGCTTGAAAAACCTAAATCCGTAATTGGAAAAAATACAGTAAGCTGTATGCAGTCGGGTATAATTTTCGGCTTTTCCGGGCTCGTTGATAATATTATTGCAAAGATAAAGGAAGAGCTTAAAAGACCCGATACTAAGGTTATAGCAACGGGCGGTCTTGGTAAAATTATATTTAAAGAAACGCAAAATATAGATTTTTACGACCCGCTTTTAACCTTAAACGGTCTTAGATATATTTATGAAATGAACAGCGCGAGGGAGGATAAATGACAAAAACCGTCAAACTCGGAAATAGACTTTTAGGTGGTGGAAATCCCGTTTTAATACAGTCTATGGTTAACGTAAAAACTTCAAAAATTGCAGAAGTTGTCGAACAAATTAAGGAATTGGAGTCAATTGGTTGCGACGTTATAAGGGTTTCTGTAAAGGATGAAGACGACGTTAAGGCTATCAAAGAAATTAAAAGGCAGATTTCAATTCCGCTGGTAGCCGATATTCACTTCAACTATAGGTACGCCCTCGGTGCAATAGACTGTGGTGCTGACAAAATCAGAATCAACCCCGGCAACATTGGCAATGAAGAAAATGTAGCCGAGGTAGCAAGGGCAATCAAGGCAAACGGCGTATGCGTAAGGGTTGGCTCTAACAGTGGCAGCGTTGAAAAGGAAATTCTTGCAAAATACGGCAAGAATGAAATTTCTCTTGCAGAAAGCGCGCTCAAAAACGTAGCGATTTTAGAAAAGCACGGTGTAGAGGATATAGTTATTTCAGCAAAAGCAAGCAACGTTCCTTTGACGGTTGCAACCTACAGATATTTGCATGCTAAAACAGATTATCCTCTCCACGTAGGCGTGACCGAAGCGGGTACTGACAGTATGGGTACAGTAAAGAGTAGTATAGGTATCGGCAGCTTACTTTTAGACGGAATTGGCGATACGATAAGAGTTTCTCTCACCGCGCACTCAAGAAACGAGATAATCGTTGCCAAAAGAATATTGCGAAGTGTTGGTTTGGATAAAAATTTTGTTGAGGTTATATCTTGCCCCACCTGTGGCAGAACGGAGTACGATAGCATTTCACTCGCAAATAAGGTAGAGGAAATTACGGCAAATATAAAAAAACCGCTTAAAATTGCAGTTATGGGCTGTGTTGTTAACGGCCCCGGTGAGGCAAAGGATTGTGACCTGGGTATTGCAGGCGGAGGCGGAATTTGCGCATTTTTTAAAAACGGAGAAATTTATAAAAAGGTTCCGTTTTCAAATGCAGAAGAAGAATTTATAAAGGAAATACATAAACTTGTCGACTAACGCTTTAAACGAGCTCAGAGCAATCGCTCCCGAGCTTAATAACTTAAAAATTAAAAATATAACACTTTCAAAAAGCGGAAGGGCAGTCTTCGACTTGATTTGTGATAAGGCTGTGCAATCGGATACGAAAAGCTTGATTTTAAGAAAAATTCGTTCGTTAATCCCGACTTTTTTTGTTGACGTTGTGGTAAATATTACTAAAATTGTTGCAGACGGTGAGCTTGTTTCAAAAGAGATTATAGCATATCTTTCGTCTGCGCATATGTCGGTTGCCCATTCTGTCAAGCTTGAAGACGTATCGTTTATCAACGTTGGCGGAATTGGCGAATACACGCTTTCGTTAGACAGTGATATTTACGGTTATTTTGACGGCAACGACGTTTTAACAGACGTATCTGAGCATTTGGAAGAATGCTTTTGCGGTAAATTCAAAGGTAGAATTAAGGATACGGGCAAAACAAGGTCAGATGCATCAATTTTGCAGGATAAGGTAAACAGTGCAGATTTTGAAACTATAAAATGCAGAAGCTTTGCTGTAGGTGACGTGGTAAGGCTTTGGGGCGAAGAGATTGACGGAAGGGCAATTTATATTGCAGATGCCGAGCTTGTAAACGGAAACGTAACCTTTGCGGGCAAGATTGTTGCCATAAACCAAAAGGAAACAAAAAAGGGAAAGCCCTTTTATATACTTGAGATAGACGATTCTACGGGAATTATTTCAGGAAAAGTCTTCATGACCAAGGAAAAGGAAAGGAAGATGGAAAAAATAAACGTAGGCTCGCAAATAATCACCCGAGGAGAGCTCAGTTCGTTCAACGGTATGCCAAGTTATATAATAGACGACCTCTCTTACTGCGAATTACCCGTAGACTTCAAGCCTGAGGAAAGGGAGAGTAAATCTGTGCCGTCTGAATATTCGACGGTTTTCCCCGAGCCGATAGTAGAGGTTACGCAAAGCTTTTTATTCTCTGCAGAGAAGAGTGTAGAGCCTTGCATGATAGGAAAGACCTTCGTCGTTTTAGATATAGAAACGACGGGCGTTCACTATACCGAGGGTGATAAGATTACAGAGATTGGCGCAGTCAGGATTGTCGACGGCAAAATAGTCGATAAGTTCCAAACGCTTGTAAATCCGGGTGTTAAGATTAGTCAGGAGATTACCAATCTTACGGGAATAGATGACGAAATGGTTAAGGATGCGCCTTCGTTTGATAAGGTCGTGCCCGATTTGTTCAAGTATGTGGACGGGGCATACATAGTTGCCCACAATATAGAATTTGACTATAAATTTATAAAATTTATGTCAAAGGAAACGGGTTACGTTTTTAAAAATGAGGGAATTGACACCCTGGCGTTTTCAAGAGAAGTGTTAAAGGGTATGAAAAATTATAAGCTGAACACCGTATGCGGTTATTTTGGTATTGAGTTTTTGCATCACAGAGCTCTTTCTGATGCTCATGCTACGGCAAAGCTGTTGCTTGAGCTGGTTGCTATTAAAAAAAGTTTGCCAATTTAAGTAAAAATGCTTGCTAAATAACATATAATATGTTATTATAAGTATGCTGAATATGATTTACTTGTATTTGAGAGCGACTCGGTCGCTCTCAAATTTTTATGAGGAGGACTTATGAAGTTTAAAAGCGTTGAAAAAATAACGTCTGCGCTTTTGCCAATTGCAACGTCTATGGGGATAGAAATAGTAGAGGTTGAGGCGAAGGTTACAAAAAATCCTTATATAACCGTATATATCGATACCGAAAACGGAGTTGATTTGGATACCTGTGAAAAATTTCACAATGCAATCGACCCTGTATTAGACGATTTCGACCCATCCTACGGCGCATCTTATACCTTAAACGTTTCAAGCCCCGGCTTAGACAGACCTCTTAAAACAGAGAGGGATTTTAAAAAGCGTATCGGCAAGGACGTTGAGGTTAAGCTTTTTGCTCCGCTGAAGGGTAAAAAATATTTTGAATGTAAGCTTGTGGACTACGACGGAAACAACGTCGTTTTACAGGACGGTGATGAGCAAATCAAGTTGCCTCTCGTCCGTATTGCAAAGATCAACGAAGCAGTAAATTTCGATTGATTTGCTAAAAATTTAAGGAGAACGAAGATGATTAACAAAGATTTCTTTCAGGCGATTGAAGATCTTGAGGTGCAAAAGGGTATAAAGCAGGAGCTTTTACTCGAAACTCTTAAAAATGCGCTCGTTTGCGCTTACAAAAAGCACACGGGTGATAACAGTGACGTTATTTTAGACCTTAATCCGGACAAAAAGTCTGTAAAATTCTACGCAATCAAAACTGTAGTAGAAGAGGTTGTTGATTTTGATAACGAAATTACGCTCGAGGATGCAAAGGCTATCAAAAAGTCTTATAAGCTCGGCGATACGGTTAAAATCGAGTTTACCCCTAAGGAATTCGGCAGAATTGCCGCTCAGACTGCAAAGCAAGTCGTATTACAGAAAATAAGAGAAACTGAAAGAGATAATACCTTAGCTGAGTTTGAGGATAAGGAAAATGAAATCAAGGCTTGTACGGTAAGAAGAATTGAGGACAGAAACGTTTACGTTGAAATCGGCGCAGGCGAAATTGAAGCATTGATGCTTCCTCAGGACCAGGTTACTACAGAGTCTTATAACGTTAACGATAAGCTTATGGTTTACGTTAAAAAGGTTAGAAGCATGGGCAAAAACGCTCAAATTCTCGTTTCAAGAACTGCTCCCGGCCTTGTTAAAAAGCTTTTTGAAAACGTTGTTCCCGAAATGGCTCAAGGTATAGTTTCGGTAAAGGCAATTTCAAGAGAAGCCGGCCAAAGAACCAAAATTGCAATTTTCAGCAACGACCCTAACGTAGATGCAGTAGGTGCATGCGTTGGCAACAAGGGTATGAGAGTTAACGAGGTTGTTAAAGAGCTCGGTGGCGAAAAGATAGATATTATTCCTTGGAGTGAGGATCCACTCGAGTTTATCGCCAAGGCGCTTTCACCTGCAAAGGTATTAAAGGTAAGCGCGTTAGAGGGCGAAAAGGTTGCAAGAGTTGTCGTTCCTGATGACAAGCTTTCGCTTGCAATCGGCAAAGACGGTCAAAATGCAAGACTTGCAGCCCGTCTTACCGGCTGGAAGATAGACGTAAAGAGTGAGTCAAAGGCTCGCATTGAGGAAGAGGCTTTAGCTGATATAGAGCTTTAATTAAAAGACAGTACATTTGGTGATTGTATGGCAGAGAAAAAGCAACCTGTAAGAACTTGCATAGCATGTCGTGAGGAGTTTGATAAAAAGAGTCTTTTGCGTATAGTAAAGGATAAGGACGGCAACGTTTTTGTAGATGTTACCGGCAAAGCAAACGGAAGAGGCGCGTATATATGTGGAAAGGCGGAGTGTGTAAAAAAGCTTAAAAAGGCAAAGCTCCTTGACAGGGCTTTTTCAATCGCCGTTACCACTGAGGTGTACGGTGCAATCGAGGAGGAGCTCCTTGCAAAGAAATAAAATATATTCATACGTTGGGTTTGCAAGGCGTGCAGGCAAGTTTAAAGCCGGTATGAACGCCATAAAAACGGTTAAAAAGGGCGTTGAGCTTTTAATACTCTGTAAAAGCGCATCACCCAACGCTGTAAAAGAAGCAAAAAATTTATCCGAAAGATTCTTTTGCCCACTTTATATGACAAAAGCTTTTACGGTTGAAGAAATGGTGGACAAAGAAAATTGTAAGCTCGTTGCAATTTTAGATTGCGAGCTTGCAAAGGCAATAATCTCAAACGCGGGAGAAGATTTAGAAGAGATTTCGGGAGGCAGAAATGAGTAAGATTGAAGAAAAAAGAGAAGAAGTTAAAGAAAAAGATACTTTAAAAAACTTAAAGAAAATTAACGCTATAATGAGCGAGCTTGACGCGCTTAAGGATAAAATTAAGCAGGTTAAATCAAAAACTCATTCCATAACTAAAAAGATTTCTAATAAGGAAAAGGAAAACAAGGCTAAGGAAGAGGCTAAATACGCCGCTTTAATCGAAGAGCTTGAGAGTGACTTTGTTCCTAATTCAGAGATTGACGTAGCTACGGTTGAAGCAGAGGCTGACGTTTTACGCGTTGAAGACGAGGTAAAGGAGGTTAAGCCTAAAAAATCTTCAAAGAAAAAGGTTGAAGAGAAAATAGCTACGGAGCCCGTTGCAGAAGCTGAAGAGAAGGTTGAAGAGCCTGTCCAAGAAAAAGAAGCTGAAATAAGCGAAGAGCCTGCAATTGAGCAAGCAAAAGAGGAGGTAAAGCCTGAACCCGCAAAGGAAGAGCCTGCTCCCGTTATTATGGACGAAAAGGCTTTAAAAGAGGCAAGAAAGAAGGCTATTGAAGAGGCTCAGGCAAGAGCTTTGGCAGAAGCAAGAGCTAAAATTTTAGAGCAAAAGAGAAAAGAAGCAATCGCAAGAGGCGAGGATCCCGACCTCGTTAAGCTTCCAAGTCAACAGCCAAGAGTTTACGAGCCTAAAAACGACAGAGAAAGAAAGCCGTTTAATAAAGATGGCAGACAACCTCAAAAAAGAGAGTTTGTCGCTCAGGATAAAAAGCCCGCAGGGCAGAGTGCCCGCCCCGGGCAAAAGCCTGCAAGTCCTTTAGGAGGAATGGGCAAAAAGCCGGTAGAGGTTACTTTTGTGCCTAAGGATACGGGCAAAAGCTTCGGTAATAAAAAGAAGGGCGCTGACAAAAATTACGACGATAAAAAGGTTATCAATAAAAAGAGCCTCAGTAAGGGTCAGGTCAGTGTAGACGATTTTGACGAAAACAAGACCGGATACAGAAAGCTCAGAACCAAAAAGGATAAGAAGCAAAACGAGCAGGTACAGACCATCAAGATTGAAAAAGCGGTTATCAATAAGGAAATTATTCCTCTTAAGGAGCTTTCTGAAAAGCTTGGTATTTCTGCTATAGAAATTACCAAAAAGCTTTTTAAAGAGGGTATTATGAAGACTATAAACGACTCAATCGATTACGATACCGCAGGCGTTATAGCAGCAGACCTTGGAATTGAGCTTGAGCTTAAGCTCGATAAGACCGCAGAGGACGTGTTAAACGAGGCGTTTGATTCTGTTGATAACGCAGAAGATCTTGTAAAAAGAGCACCGGTTGTTACCGTTATGGGTCACGTTGACCACGGTAAAACCTCCTTGCTTGACAGAATAAGAAACGCTAACGTTGCAGACGGCGAGGCGGGCGGTATCACCCAGCATATCGGTGCTTATACCGTAACTGTTAACGGAGAGAAGATAACCTTCCTTGATACCCCGGGTCACGCGGCGTTTACCGCAATGAGAGCGAGAGGTGCTCAGGTTACCGATATAGCAATAATTGTTATTGCTGCAGACGACGGCATAATGCCTCAGACCATTGAAGCAATTCACCATGCTCAGGCTGCGGGCGTTTCTATAATCGTTGCGGCAAACAAGATGGATAAGCCTCAATCCAATATAGAAAGGGTTAAGCAACAGCTTGCAGATCAGTCCGTTCTCATTGAGGAATGGGGTGGCGACGTAGCTTTAGTTCCCGTTTCCGCAAAGACCGGTATGGGTATGGACGACCTTATGGAAACCATACTTTTAACTGCTGACATCAAAGAGCTCAAGGCTAACCCAAACAGAAAGGCTAAGGGCGTTATAGTAGAGGCTAAGCTTGATAAGGGTAAAGGCCCTGTTGCAACCGTTCTTATTCAAAACGGTACACTAAAAACAGGTGATAACCTCGTTGCAGGCACTATAACCGGTAGAGTTAGAGCAATGATAGACGATAAGGGAAGAACCGTAAAGGAAGCAGGTCCTTCAATGGCAGTGTCGATTCTCGGTTTAGACGAGGTTCCAAACGCAGGCGATTCACTCTTTGCAGTTGAACAGGATAAGCTTTCTAAGCTCGTTGCTCAGGAAAGAAAGAATAAAGAAAGAGAAGAGATGATTAAGCAATCTCAAAAGGTTACCTTAGACGATTTATTCTCTAAGATTTCGGACGGAGACCTTAAGGTGCTCAATCTTTTGATCAAGGCTGACGTTCAAGGCTCTGTAGAGGCTGTAAAGCAATCTCTTTTAGAGCTTTCTAACGAAGAGGTCAAGGTTAACGTTATTCACTCTGCAGTAGGAGCAATCAACGAAACAGACGTTATGCTTGCAGATTCTTCAAATGCAATTATAATCGGCTTTAACGTTCGTCCCGACACAAAGGCTAAGGCTTTAGCTGAAAGAAGTAAGGTAGACGTTAAGCTTTACAGGATAATCTACGAGGCAATCGACGACGTAACTAACGCCATGAAGGGTATGGTTACGCCTAAGACTCAGGAAATTTATATGGGTAAGGTTGAGGTTCGTCAAACCTTCAAGATTACAGGCGTAGGTATGGTTGCAGGCGGTTACGTAACCGACGGTAAGATTGTCAGAAACAGTAAGCTTCGTATCTATCGTGACGACGTTATGATTTGTGAGGGTAACGTAAATCAGCTTAAGCGCTTTAAAGATGATGTTAAAGAGGTTTCTCAAGGCTTCGAATGCGGTATTTCAATTGAAAACTTCAACGATATTAAAGTCGGTGACTTTATCGAAAGCTATATAATCGAGGTAAAGCCCGTTTAATAATTAAAGGTTAACATTGCCGACACCTATACAGTGTCGGCAGTTTTAAATAGGTGTTGATATGAAAGTTAAAAGAGAACAGAGATTAAACAGTGAATTTCAAAAGGAAATTTACGATATTTTGAAAAACAAGGTCAAAAATCACGATATGACCGAAATGTTCAGTATTTTAGAGGTGGACGTAACCAACGATTTAAAATACGCAAAGGTTTACGTTTCAATCTTTTCAACGAGTGCTGAAAGAAAGCAAAAGACCTTTGATGCAATTTGCAGTAGCGCAAAATTCGTCAGGGGAGAGCTTGCTAAAATTATGAGAATCAGAACTGTACCTGAGCTTAAGTTTGTTATGGATACGTCCTCTGATTACGGTAATAAAATAGATCAGATTATAAGCGGTTTTACCTATAACACTCCAGAGGGTGACGAAGATGACGCTTAACTGTATAGCGAAAGAGTTAAAAAAGCACTCTAAAATTTTAATATTCAGTCATAATAGACCTGACGGCGATACTCTTGGCAGTGCATTTGCTTTAAAGCTTGCGCTCGAGAGTATGGGTAAGATTGCAGACGTTGTCTGCCCACAGGGAGTACCGGAAAAATACAAGGTGCTTAAGTTTATAGGCAAGGTGCTAAGTCCTGGCGATGCGGTAGGCTTATACGACTGTCATATTTCAGTGGACTGTGCTTCCGAAATGATGCTTGGCGACAGCTATGGCTTATACGTCAGAAATCAAAACACAATAAACGTAGACCATCATGTGTCCAACGAAAGATATGCAAAAATGAACTACGTTGAAGACAGAGCGTCATGCTGTGAGATTATTTATAATCTTATAAGCGAGTTGGGTGTATGCATTAGCGTTGATATTGCCGAGAGTATTTTGCTTGGCATTATTACAGACACGGGCAACTTTATGCATAGCAACGTTACCGAGAACACCTTTTCAGTAGCTTCTAAGCTGGTTGCGTATGGCGCAGACAGTCATAAAATAGCTTATGCAATGTTTAAAAGTCAAAAGCTTGAAAGAGCAAAATTATATGCTCACGTTATAAACAATATGAGATTGTTTGAAGATGGAAAAATTGCAATAATCTCAGTATTTAAAAGTGATTTTGAAAAGTTTTATGCTACGCAAGATATGACTGAGGGCTTTATTGACTTCCCACTTTCGGTTGACGGAGTCGAGGTTGCGGTGTCTATTATGGAAAGCAGAGAGAATTGCTATAAGGTAAGCCTCAGAAGCAAAGGTAAAATTAACGTGAGTGAAATTGCCTCGTCATTTGGTGGAGGTGGACACGTGCTTGCAAGCGGTTGCGTTATATGCGGTTTTTACGAGGATGTAAAAGAAAAGATAATAAGGGCAATATCTATTAATTTTTAGTTTGGTGAACAGTGAACGGATTTCTTAATTTATTTAAGCCTAAGGGCGTAAGCTCTGCGTACGTATTAAACGCGGTTAAAAGATCAATAAGGGGTGAGGTAGTCGGACATATGGGCACTTTAGACCCTTTGGCAAGCGGAGTATTGCCGGTTGCAATCGGCAAGTCTACAAGGCTGTTTGATTATCTTTTAGACAAGAAAAAGGTCTACGTAGCTCATTTTACCTTCGGCTATCAGACGGATACTCTTGATTTAGAGGGTAAGGTTGAAAAAACGTGTGATTTTATCCCCGATTTCAACAGAGTAAATGCGGAGTGTAAAAAGCTTGTCGGAGATATAATGCAGGTTCCCCCAATATATTCTGCTAAGTGTGTAAACGGCAAGCGTAGCTACGAGCTTGCGCGAAAAGGTCAAAAAATAGAGCTTCCCCCAAAAAAGGTTACTATAAATTCAATTGATGTATTAGAGCAGATATCTTCTGCGGAATTTAAGGTGCGCATAGAGTGTAAGGGCGGTACGTATATACGCTCGATTGCAAGAGATTTGGGTGAGCTGTGCTCGTCTTGCGCAACGATGACTGCGCTCGAAAGGGTTGAATCGGGTGTTTTTACACTTGAAAACAGCGTAAAAGCTGAAGATTTTATCAATTCAAACGACAAGTCCTCACTGCTTATTCCGCCTCAGGAAGTAGTTGATTATCCCTGTATAAATTTAAATGCAAAGCAAACCGAAAGGCTTTTTAACGGATTATACGATAAGCTTGATTATCCCAACGGCACTTATAGGGTATTTTGTCCCGACGGGTTTTACGGCGTTGGCGAGTTGATTGACGGAAAGCTTAAGGTTAAAGCATACGTAAGAGCATGAAAGAGTTAGATTTTTATAAACGTGGCGATGAAGAATTGGTAGTCGCTCTCGGTTTTTTCGATTCAATTCACGTAGGGCATACGGAAATTATAAAAAGAGCATGCTGTCTGGCAAATGAGTTAAACGCAGAAAGCGCGGTATTCACCTTTTCAAACGACGTAGCATCTGTAATAGGTCAAAGTGACGGATTAATTTTAACCTATGATGAAAGATTGAAAAAGCTTTCAAAATTAAATGTAAATGCAGTAATTTCTACTGTTTTTACTAAAGAGCTTTCAACCCTTTCACCAATCGAGTTTTTCAACACGTTAACAACGAATTACAATATTAAAGCAATTGTTTTAGGCAGAGATTATCGCTTTGGATATATGGGAAGTGGCGACGTTTCCTTTATGAAAGCCTTATGCAGGGAAAGAAACATATTGCTTGAGGTTTTAGACGACGTTGAGATGGACGGCAGAAGGGTATCTACTACCGGCATAAAAAAGCTTCTTCAATGTGGAGAAATCAGGAAGGCTAACCTTTTGCTTGGCGAAAGCTACTCAATAAGCGGTAGGGTTTCGGCAGGCAGACAGGTAGGAAGACAGATGGGATTTCCGACGGCAAATCTTCTTTTGCCTCCCGAAAAGGCTAAAATCAAGGTTGGCGTCTATAAGACACACGTTATTTTAGACGGAAAAAATTATAACTGTATAACAAATTACGGTGCAAGACCTACGTTTGATTTAAGCGAGGTGTTGACCGAAACGTATATAGACGGATTTAGCGGTGATTTATACGGACAAGAAATAACCGTTTACTTTGAAGAATATTTGCGTGTTTGCGTAAAATTCGATAGTGTAGACGAACTCATAAAACAGTTAGAAAAAGATTTGGAGAAA
>JAFVQT010000055.1 GCA_017504655.1 Clostridia bacterium
CCAAAGTTATATTAAATAAATCCACAACTTGCCGTTAGGCAAATTTCACCGCCGTAGGCGATATCACCCGTTGTTAGACGGATATAACAAATCCGTTTGCGGATTTATTTAGTTGCCGAATCCCTTGTAGGGACTCGGCTTGGACTGCCTCTTTTTTTTAAGCTGTACCCGGCTTTCTATACTCAGTTGACAAAAACGGCGTCTATGCAAACTGTCGCAACGCCGCTAAACGTTTTAAATTGCCCATAGCAGGCTTGCAAGCATTATAAAAAGTGGCATTGTAATTATTGCCAGCACCGTTGATGCCGTTACCGTTTTTACCGCATGAGAATAGTCCTTGCCGTGAAGCTCTGCATATACCGCTACGTTAGACCCTACGGGGCATATTGCCGAAATAAACACCGCTGTTTTTATATCGAGCACACCCTTTGGCAACGCCCAAAAGCAAAGGAGCAATACTGTTGGAACAATTATTAATCTGACCAAGCTTACCGTATAAACAGCCTTTGCAGTAAGCATACTCTTTAAATCTGTCTGGGCTAAATAAACGCCCATTACCGTCATTGCCAAGGGAGTGTTTACCGCCGAAAGCCCGTCTATAAGCCCAAAAACAAGCTTTTTTGTCACCTCTATCTCGCCCATTTTTTTACCAAGCCCGCTAAAGAAAAGGGCTAATCCAACCAGCGTTGCAATTATAAACGGCGAGGATAAAAGCTTTTTAGGCGACACAACGTCTTTTATTGGTTTTTGAGTAATTCGCATAACTCCGTAAGTCCACTGCCCTATGTTTACAAAAGCAACGATTGCAGCTATATAAAAAACACCGTCCGTGCCAAGCGGAGTTGCTTGAATTAACGGAATTCCAAAAAATCCTACGTTACAAAATGCTGAGGCAAACTCGTCTAAGGGCGCTTTATTGAAAAACACTCTGGACACGATTATAGAGATAAGTATTGCCCCAAAGCCTATAAGCGCAGAAATGCCCAACGCCTTAATATTTTCTGCAGACGGCTCTTTACAAAAGCTTTTTACAATAACCGCAGGCAAAACGGCATATACCAAAATGTTTGCCATGGTTTTACTGCCCTGAGGAGTAATTTTTTTGCTTTTAAACAGCAAATAGCCTATTGCCATAAATAAAAACATTAAAACCGTTTGCCAAATAACTATGATTGCCATTTCCATTTTGCAGTCATCTCCTTATCCTTCAACAAGATTATACACTATTCTTTTTCTTTTTACAAAGTAATTGAGTAAAGTTTGTGAATTTATTTTTGCAAGGGCGTTTCCTTTTGACTTTAGACGAAAAATATTATATAATGATAAAAAACGTGGCGCGTTAGCGCAAAGGAATATTTATGAGCCAAAACAAAAAACAACAACCTACTGTAGCTCAACCTGAAAAGCCTGTGGAAAAAGCTCCCGTTTGCTTTTATCCCGACGTTGAGTTTAACAGAAAAGAAAGAACGAAAACTATAACCTTATGCGGAGTTTTACTCTTCTTCCTCGGCGGTATGGCAATTTCTATTATCGCTGCAGGGCTTAAAACACCGGACAACCCGATGGGGTGGATTTCGGGCGTGCTTATGCTCGTGCTTTTCGTAATGGTAATTGCAATGATGCCGAGCGCATTTAAGCAATATCCGGTTAAAAAAGAACCTATAGTAGAGGTTAAGCCTAAAGAAATTACTATCCATGGCGAAACCTTTAAGCAGTCAGACGTAAAAGAGGTTCGTCTTACCATAACCGTTGCTCCCATTGGAAATAAGGCTGAAAACGAGAAGCATCTCGATGCTATGTTAGATAAAGAGCCTCCAAAAAACACTACTGCAAATCTCGATTTTGCAGTGCCCGGCCCTAAGGGTAAGATAAAAACCGTTTATACTACTATTGAAAACGGCTACGAGGCCCTCCTTGTCCTTTATCAGGCAGGCTATAAGCACTACTCTATCGTCTATTCTATGAAAAAGCTTGCAAAAAGAGCAACCTATGACTTAGGTCAGTCTAAAACTGAAGACGGAAAGACACTCTCTTCGATTTCTAAAAAAGAAAGGCTCAAGCAATTATTCTGATTTAACCGATTATTACGGCTATGATTTTTTGGATTTTAGGTGGCGTTTTAGCCTCTTTGTTAATTTCTTTTGTTATCACCTTAATATACTGCTTTAAAAGAACCTTCTACTATCGCAAGCAAAAGCCATTGGGCAAAAACGAATATGACGTGCTCGACGGCAAAGCCTACGATAAGCATAAAAATCAACTTATAGAGTGGGCTAAGGCAAGCAGAACTCTCCCCCACGAGAACGTTGCTATTACCTCGTTCGACGGCTTAACCTTAAGAGGTAAGTACTACGAGTACAAAAAGGGCGCGCCTATAGAAATAATGTTTAACGGCTATCGCGGTAACGCGGAGAGAGATCTGTCGGGCGGAATAGAGAGATGCTTCAGGCTTGGCAGAAATGCCCTTTTAGTAAATCAAAGAGCATGCGGAAACAGCGAGGGAAAGGTCCATTCGTTTGGTATAAACGAAAAAAAGGACTGCTTAAAGTGGATTGATTTTTGTATTGAAAAATTCGGAAGCGACTGCGAGCTCATATTAACGGGCATTTCAATGGGTGGCACAACGGTAATTTTGGCCAGTCGCGAAAAGCTCCCCAAAAACGTAAAATACGTGCTTGCCGACTGTCCTTTTTCTTCTGCAAGAGAAATAATTTGCAAGGTCATACAAGAAGACAATTTACCGCCAAAGCCCATTTTCCCACTTATAAAGCTTTCGGCAAAAATCTTTGGCAGATTTAACCTCGAAGAGGATACTGCCTTAAACGCTATTAAAAACGCAACCGTACCCGTAATTATTTTCCACGGAGATGCTGACACCATAGTCCCTTGCGAAATGGGCATTGCTCTTTACGAGGCTTGCACTACGCAAAAGCATCTTCAAATAATAAAAGGTAGCGACCACGGGCTTGCATATCCTGAGGATAAAGAAAGCTATATAAACGCTATCGTTGAATTTGAAAAGCAAATAGGCTTTAGCTATTGAATTAAAACAACTGAGAATTGAGCTTTTGCTTTTCTGTTAAAGCACTTGATAAATAAGCGATTGCTCCGCCGATGATTATGCTTTTTCTAAGCACGTTAAATGCGCCCCAAGGGTTAAGCCTTGGGGCGCACTCTTTATATAGCTTTTAACTTAAACAATCTCTATTTGCACTGCTTTCATAGCGTTTAAGGCAGTTTGATGGCTCTCTTCGGTAACCCCCGCAGAGCATTTGCCGTCTACTGTTATCTTTACTTCGGGGAAGTTTGCTTTTAATATCATAGCGTTTGAAATCACGCAGATATCCGTACAAAGACCGCAAAGCTCAATTTCCTCTATCGGCTCGTTAAAATCCCTTAAAATCTGAGGCAAATCAACACTGCCAAAGGTAATTTTTTCCACAACGGTTTTTGCAAACGGCTTGAGCTGATCGCAAATTTCCCATCCCTTCGTATTTTTAACGCAGTGAACGACAGGCAATTTCCTGCCCTCTTGCGTATTCATATAATCCTCAGAATGGGTATCCTTTGTAAATATCACCCTTCCGTCGAAATTTTTCACCTTTTCAACCACGTTGCTTACAATTGCCTTAGCTTGCTCACTCGACAAGCTTCCGCTGATAAAGTCAACCTGCATATCCACGACTATCAAATACTTCATAGACTTCTCCTTTTGCCGTTTATAGGCTACGCCAAAGCGCAAGATAAATTGAGCTACAGTAAATTATTAAATTGCAGTAAACGCAACGGTGTAGCCGTCGCTACGTTTTTTTCGGTATAAGTCGCTTATACGAATGCCAACGTTCATAAGCGTTGCTCCGTGTAAAACCTCGCCCGTTACCTCATTTTTATATAATTTATCGGGATCTAACCCCTTTAAACGGAGAGCCATATTTTCAATAAATCCCGTAGCGTTAATTTCCAAGAAGGTAAATAGCGCTTTATTTTTATCCTTAGACACCTTAATATCAGCATAAAAATTACTGCTTTCAGGCGATAAAATACGGTATAAGTCGCCACTTAAATTCAAATCTTCATTTCTGCGGTATTTTTCAGAAAATTCCTTAAATAACTTTTTATCCTCGTCTGAATACTCGCTCAAATCTAACTCGTAACCATAAGCGCCGAAAGCAGCTACGTTATATCTAAACTCATAGGTAGATTCTCTTCCACTCGTACAGTCGCCACGCGTAAAATGACAACTTGCAGTAGAAACGGGATATGCTACGCCCGTACCGTTTTGTATAAATATTCTCGCGTAAGGGTCTGTGTTATCGCTAGTCCAAATTTGCGGAGAATAATAAAGCATACCTAAATCAAATCTTCCACCACCACCGCAACAGGTTTCAAAAAGGACTTTGCCTAGCCTTTCTTTTAAGAGTGATAAAAGCTTATAGCTTCCCAGCATTTGACGGTGATATACCTCGCCTTGAGGAGTTGAAAACGAGCCCGCCTCGGTTGCATAACGGTTAAAATCCCATTTTATATAATCGATTTCAGCCCCTTTAAGCTCTTCGCTTATTCTATCTGCGATTAACCTTACGACCTCTTCTCTTGTCAAATCTAAAATATACTGACTGCGTGAAATCAAGGGGGCTTTTGAGGTGGTTAAGATATATTCGGGGTGCGCCTTGAATAAATCGCTATTTTCGTTTACCATTTCAGGCTCTAACCAAAGCCCGAATTTTAATCCCATAGCGTGTATTTTTTCTGCAAGACCTTTAATTCCCGACGGAAACCTCTCTTTATCCGTACGCCAGTCGCCAAGCCCGCTTTTATCGTTAGGTCTAAACCAACCGTCGTCTAAAACAATGGTATCAGCGCCACAGTCCTTTGCCGATTTCGCAAGCTCTAAAACCTTTTGCTCGCTAACTGCAAAATAGCTTGCCTCCCACGAATTTATAACTATCGGGCGAGAAGAAAATGCAAAATCGCTTTCAATAATACTTTGTCTTATATGGTCGTGGAAATTTCTACTCATTTGACCTATACCCTTATCGGTATACGTCATAATAGCCTCGGGCGAGCAAAGAATTTCATTAGGCTTTAAAGTCCACAAAAGTCCTACGTCGCTTATGCCCAAAAGCACTCTCGTATCGCCCAAATGACTAACCGAAACCTCTTCGGCAAAGTTGCCACTATAAACCAAATTAAATCCGTAGACCTCGCCTACGTCCTCATTAGCATTGTGTGAGCAAATTGCAATGAACGGATTTTTATTGTGCGAACTGGTTCCTGTCAAGCTCTCGTTTTTGAAAGTTCCCCTTTCAAGCTTATTTCGAGAAACCTTTGCGCGCTCGTAAAGATAGATACCCTCTAAGGTAATCACGTCGTAGTCCATGCCGTAAAAATCCACACACGCGCTAGCAAGCTTTTGAACGGTTATATCCTTTTTGCACGTGTTTTTAATTTGCATATAACGGGATATCACGTCGACGCTGGGAAAAACTGTATAAAAGAGCGTAACTTCAAGGTTTTTGCCCTTATCAACAAGCGTTACTTCTAAGGTTTCGCAGTCGGTTGTCCGGCGTGAAAAGGGAAGACCGTCAATAGGCTTTCTACCCTTATAAATCACGTGCGAGAGATAGCGCAAACGGTTGCAGTCTAAATCTCCGTCGCAGTTATAAATAACTGACGGAGTGCGAATATCCCCACTGTTGAAAGGAGAGATTTCCATACCTTGTACTGACGGAGAAAAAGACCTATCCTCTCTACTTTCGTGCCCTAAATGAGAGTAAATTTGTCTATTTCCGTAATATCTAACGTTATCGTCCGGTATTTTTTTACCGTAATATAAATGCTCTAAAACGTTAAAATCAGATAAACAAAACACGTATGAACTGCTTTTTGTTTGAATATGAAAAACGCCCTCTTTTTGATTAAATCTAATCATATCTGCCCCTTTGCTTTTAATAGCTTTAGTAAACATCCCTGTTAAAAACGTTAAAAGGCAGTAGAGTTTCTACTGCCTAAAATTTTACTTAGCACAGAATCTTGCTCTTATAAGTCAATTATAAGTTATACCGCAAGATTCCGTCAAGCCGTTTTTTAAGTTTTTTTAACCGTTTTTTAATTCGTCTTATCTTCTTTGCTTGCCTTAGTCCTCTTTCTCTTTTTTACACACTCAGTCAGCAAAAATTCTATTTGACCGTTTATAGAGCGGAAATCATCCTCCGCCCATTTTGCAAGGTCGTTATAAAGAGAAGAAGACAGCCTTAGCGGTATCTGTTTTTTCTCTTGTTCCTTCATATTAATATAAGCTTCCTGAATTTACTACCGGCTGTGCGTCGTGATTTCCGCAAAGAACGACTAAAAGATTGGAAACCATTTGAGCCTTTCTCTCTTCGTCAAGCTCTACGCATCCACCCTCTTTAAGTCTTTCAAGTGCCATTTCTACCATACCGACCGCACCGTCTACTATCATCTTTCTCGCGTCGATAATTGCAGATGCCTGCTGACGCTGAAGCATAACCGCAGCGATTTCGGGCGCGTATGCAAGGTAGGTTATTCTCGCTTCGATAACCTCGATACCCGCCTCCTCAACTCTCTGTTGAATTTCATCCTTAATTCTGTTTGCGACCACCTCGCTCGAGCCTCTTAAGCTACCCTCGTCTGCTAAGCCGTCACCCGTCGTATCTACCCCCGGCGCAACGTCGTAAGGATAAATTCTTACTATGTTTCTAAGAGCGGAATCACATTGAAGAGAAAGATATTCCTTGTAGTTGTCCACGTTAAATACCGCCTTAGCAGTATCTACAACCTTCCACATAACCGCAATACCGATTTCTACGGGGTTGCCAAGACAGTCGTTTATCTTTTGACGGCTGTTGTTTAAGGTCATAATTTTGAGAGAAATCTTTTTATCGGGAATAGAAAAATGCACGCCCTCGCCTGAAACCAAAAGCGGGTTTTGAGTCTTTTTAACGTCACCGCTTTGAGAAAGCTTTGTGTCTGCAGCAGGGTTTACCGAAGAGCAGAACGGATTTACAGCATAAAAGCCCTCGCCCTTTAACGTGCCTATGTATTTACCGAAAAGGGTTACGACAAGCGCCTCCTGAGGCTTTAATATTCTAAGCCCTACGAGAGGAATCCAGCTAACGCAAATTACAACGACGCCTGCCACTATAAGAGGAATTATATTAGGCATGCTCTCGTACATAACTCCACCGTAAACAGCCATTGCAATACCTGCAATTTCAAGTAAAACGCAAATCAAAAGAACTTGCATTCCGTGTTTTTTGTTTGTCAAAATCTTTTCTTGCATAAATGCTCCTTTGCCGTGTATCGCCACGGCGTATTCAATATCATTTTGATATCATTATGATACTATATACTTTATTGCTTGTCAATAGTTTTTGCATAAATTTTAAAAAAGTGGGGCATGACCTTTATTTCACGCCCCTAATATTTATATTAAGTTATTGCAAGTCGAACAAACTCGTTACCTTTAATCCTGCTACTTTGCCTTTTAATATTTTAACTCTTCTTTCGCCCTTTTCCATGTCAAAGTAATTGTCGCTTAAAATAAGGTCACCGTCTTCACCCTCTATCATAACGCCTTTTGCAAAGGCGTTTGCTTTAACGGTTATTTCGTCGCCGTCTATTTTATAAGTAATCTCGGGGTTTATAAACTCGTGATTTTTCGGCTCGGTAAAGAGTATGCAATCCTCCGCCGCAGCCTTGCCGTTTACCTCTAAAACAGTTTGTAAATGCTCTGTTTTAACGTCTAAATCTTTAATAATCGACTTATCCAGCCACTTTTTATCCAGCTTTGGAACAATGATCTCTTCTTGCCACTCGCGTTTTACGTTGCCTAAGCTATCTTTAACGAAGCATTTTACAATGCATTTTACCTCGGTTAAAGTATCGTTCGTTACACAAAGGTGTGCAGTTGGGATTTCGCTTGCTTGATTTTCAGATTCAAACGCACCCCTTTCTTCACAAGACAGAAGAATTGGCGAATAAAATCTTTTTGCCACGTATTGAAGGGCTTTAAACCTACCGTAACAGTCAATACTTGCCCAAGAGGTAACGGGCCAAATATCGTTTAACTGCCAATATAAGGTTCCCATACAGCGACCGCGGTTACGTCTATAGTGCTCCACGCGGTATTTTATTGACTCGGCTTGAAGAACTTGAGTTGCATAGCACAGTAATTCCAAGTCCTTAGGCTCGTTTAAAATCTTTCTTAAATAGGTCAAAATAAGGTCATTACCACCGTAGGAGCGTTGGTGACGCTTCATCACCTCGCTTTCTAAAAACCTGTCCTCTTCCTTGGTAAACGCCTTTACCGTTTTATAGCTGGGAAGAGCTTGAAAACCAAATTCGCTGACATATCTGTAAAACTTGTTTCTTACTGAAGTGTAGTCGG
>JAFVQT010000056.1 GCA_017504655.1 Clostridia bacterium
AAACGTACGTAGATGGATTTAGCGGTGACTTATACGGCAAAAGTATAACGGTATATTTCGACGAATATTTAAGAGATTGCGTTAAATTTGCAGGTGTAGAGGAGCTTATTAAACAATTACAAAAGGATTTGGAAAAAATAAGATGATTAAATTTGGACCGAGCGGAAACAGTGAGAGCTTTCTTTCGGAAAAGCACAAGGGCACGGAAGATGCTGCAAAGTGGTGTAAAGACAGAGGGTTAGATTACTATGAATACTCCTTTGGAAGAGGGGTAAATATGAGCGATGAAAAGGCTGTTATAATAGGCAACGCCTTTAAAGAGCACGGAGTGGGCTTAAGCGTTCACGCCCCCTACTTTATTAATTTTGCTACTACCGAAGAGGAAAAAGCTGAAAATTCATACAATTATGTTCTCAGCAGTGCTAAAATGATGCGATTAATGCAAGGAGATAGAGTAATTTTTCATCCTGCATCGCAGGGTAAGGCTTCAAGGGAGTCGGCAGTTGCAAAAACAGTAGAAAGACTTAAGATTTTAAGGGATAAGATTTACGCTTTAGGCTTTGAAGATATGAAATTTTGTCCTGAAACCATGGGAAAGCTCGGTCAAATAGGCACTATAGAGGAGATAGTAGAGTTTTGTAAGATTGACAAATGCTATCTTCCTACTGTGGATTTCGGACACGTAAACGCAAGAGAGGGCGGTAGCCTAAATACCGTGCAGGATTACCAAAAAAGGCTTGAGTATATGACAGAGCATCTGGGCTATGAAAAAATGAAGCATTTTCACGTTCATTTTTCAAAGATACAGTATTCTGCAAAGGGCGAGGTAAGACATTTGACCTTTACAGACGACGTTTACGGCCCGGACTTTGAACCACTTGCAATAGCTCTTAAAAATCTTAAATTAGAGCCTGTAATTATCTGCGAGTCTGCAGGTACGCAAGCTGAAGATGCCAAGGAAATGAAAAATATATATTTTTCAATTTGAAAATATCACCTAATTTTCGTTTTTCTGAAGGTCAACGTTCTTGACAATAAAATTTGAAAGTTTTAGAATTATTCATATACTTATTACGGACAAGGAGAACTAATGGGAGTAATTAAAAAGCTTGCCGGTAGCGTCAGGGAATATAAAAAGCCCGCGCTAATAACGGTAATATTAATGATTTTAGAGGTTATAATCGAGGTTACAATACCCTTTATGACTGCTAATTTGATAAACAGCATTCAATCTACCGGTGGCGTTGATATGAAAGAGCTTCTTGCAACGGGCGGATTGCTGATTGTAATGGCTTGCCTTTCGCTTACGTGCGGTGGTCTTGGCGGATACACCTGTGCGAAAGCATCGTCCGGCTTTTCAAAAAATCTGAGAAGTGATGTGTTTGAGAGGATTCAAAATTTCGGCTTTGA
Source organism: Clostridia bacterium (assembly GCA_017504655.1). GTDB lineage: Bacteria > Bacillota > Clostridia > Christensenellales > Borkfalkiaceae > UBA10281. Next base: position 1,411 of record JAFVQT010000056.1, read on the forward strand.
AAATATTGATAAGTTTTCTTCCGCATCGCTCGTTACAAGGCTTACGACCGACGCAAGCAACGTTCAGATGTCGTTTATGATGCTTATCCGTACGGCAATCAGAAGTCCTTTAATGTTTATCTTCTCAATAATTATGTCTTATTTATTGGGCGGAGTTTTAGCGGCTACCTTCGTGGTTGTCATACCCATCCTTGTTTTCGGTCTTTTAATGATTTCAAGAAAGGCTATGCCTGCTTTCAGAAGAGTATTTAAAAAATACGACAAGCTCAACGAGTCCATTGAGGAAAACGTTAGAGGAATGAGAGTGGTTAAGGGCTTTTCAAGGGAAGATTACGAAAAGGAAAAGTTTGGCAAGGCGTCTGAAAACATTCGCTTTGACTTTACAAAGGCAGAGAGGATTATTGCGCTCAATACGCCTTTAATGCAATTTTGTATGTACTTTAATATGATTTTCATACTTTGGGTAGGTTCAAAAATTGCTCTTACTACAAGCGGTACAGTAGTAAATATCGGACACATTTCCGCAATGCTCAACTACGGTATGCAAATACTTATGTCACTTATGATGCTTTCTATGATATACGTAATGCTTACCATGTCTGCAGAATCTGCAAGACGTATTTGCGAGGTTTTAGACGAGAAAAGTACTCTTACTAATCCCGAAACGCCTTTAACGATTGTTCAGGACGGCTCAATTACGTTTGAAAACGTAAGCTTTAAATACTCAAAAGAAGCAAAGAGATTTGCTCTTGAAAATATTAACGTAAATATTAAATCGGGTATGACCGTCGGCATTATTGGCGGTACGGGCTCAAGTAAATCAACTCTCGTTCAGCTTATTCCAAGGCTTTACGATACTACTGAGGGTAGCGTTAAAGTTGGTGGAGTAGACGTAAGAGAATACGACGTAAAATCACTCAGAGATTCGGTTGCAATGGTGCTTCAGAAAAATCTTTTATTTGCCGGCACTATAAACGAAAATCTTCGTTGGGGTAATGAAGAAGCTACTCAGGAAGAGATTATAGAGGCTTGCAGGCTTGCTCAGGCAGATGATTTTGTTAAGTCCTTCCCGGACGGCTACGAAACTCATATAGAGCAAGGCGGTACTAACGTTTCGGGCGGTCAAAAGCAAAGACTTTGTATTGCAAGGGCACTTTTGAAAAAGCCGAAGGTTCTTATCTTAGACGACTCGACCAGCGCAGTCGACACAAAAACCGATGCGTTTATTCGCGAGGGCTTTAAGTCTTACATACCGCAAACAACCAAAATTATTATTGCTCAAAGAATCACCTCCGTTCAGGATGCCGACCTGATTATAGTTATGGATAACGGCAAGATTGAAAGCATGGGCACTCATGACGAGCTTTTAAAGATGAGCGAGATTTACAAAGAGGTCTACGAGCAACAAATAGGAGGTGTTAAGTATGAAGACTAATAAAAGTATTCAGCCTCCAAAAAAGGGCGAAATGCCTATGTTTAACGGCAAGCCGCCAAAGAGAAAAATTAACTTTTCTGTATTAAAGAGAGTTATAAAATTACTGTTCAAATCTTATCCGGTGCTTTTACCGTTATCGATAACGTGTATAGCAGTGTCCGCTGTTGTCTCTGCAATCCCCGCAGTATTTTTACAGCAGGTAACAGAGCTTATCGACACCTCCTTAAAGGCAGGACTTGCCTGGGAGGTAATAGGCGGAAAGATAGTTGCTAAAATATCACTTCTTATTGTATTTTACGTGCTTTCACTGATTACAATTACGATTGATTCGCAGTTGATGGCGTATATTACGCAGGGCTTTTTAAGTAAAATGCGCAGACAGATGTTCGACGGTATGCAGAATCTTCCAATAAAGTATTTTGATACCAACAAGCACGGCGATATTATGAGCTATTATACCAATGATATAGACACTCTCCGCCAGCTTGTATCACAGTCTATTCCAACGCTTATCAGATCGTTTATAATAGTTACCACAGTTCTTTTCGTAATGATTTCCTATAGCTTATGGCTTACGTTATTATTGCTTGTGGGCGTATTCTTTATGTTCCTCGTTACCAAAAAAATCGGTGGAGGCTCTGCAAAGTATTTCGGCAAGCTTATGAAATCGGTTGCAGTTGAAGAGGGCTATATACAGGAAATGATGAACGGACAGAAGGTTGTAAAGGTTTTCTGTCACGAAAACAAGGTAAACGAGGAGTTTAAACGTATAAACGACGATTTGTACGAGCATAGCTTTAAAGCGCATGCAAACGCAAACATGCTTGGACCTATACTTATGAATATAGGTAACGTAATGTATGTTTTGGTTGCAACCCTAGGCGGATTGCTGTGCTTGCTTGGAAATAGATTTTATAACGTTTCTTTGTCGGGCGCGTATCCCGTTATGCAGGTTAGTATCGTAGTAGCGTTTTTATCAATGACAAAGCAATTTACTGCAAACGTAAACCAGGTTTCTCAGCAAGTCAACTCAATAGTAATGGGTCTTGCAGGCGCATCGAGAATATTTGATCTCGTTGATCAGGTTCCCGAAGCAGATAACGGTTACGTAACATTGGTTAATGCCGAGATAGATGAAAACGGAAACGTTACCGAAACGGATAAGCACACCGGAAAGTGGGCGTGGAGACATCCCCACAGTGCAGACGGAAGCGTAACCTATACCGAGCTTAAGGGTCACGTTGAAATGACCGAGGTTGACTTTGCGTACGAAGAGGGTAAGCCCGTTCTTCACGACGTATCCGTATTTGCCGAGCCGGGGCAAAAGGTTGCTTTTGTTGGCGCAACGGGTGCGGGAAAGACTACGATCACAAACCTTATTAACCGTTTTTACGATATTGCAGATGGTAAAATAAGATACGACGGTATAAATATCAATAAGATTAAAAAGTCGGATTTAAGGCGTTCTCTCGGTATAGTATTGCAAGAAACCAACCTCTTTACCGGCACGGTTATGGATAATATCCGCTACGGCAACTTAGATGCAAGCGACGAGGAGTGTGTTCAGGCTGCAACCCTTGCAGGTGCTCACGACTTTATTTCAAGACTTCCTCAGGGCTATGAAACCGAGCTTACCAATAACGGAGCAAACCTTTCTCAAGGTCAGCGTCAGCTCATTGCAATAGCCAGAGCGGCTGTTGCTGACCCTCCTGTCATGATTCTTGACGAGGCAACCTCGTCTATAGATACAAGAACTGAGGCTATAGTTCAGCGAGGTATGGATAAGCTTATGGAGGGCAGAACTGTATTCGTTATCGCCCATAGACTTTCTACCGTTATGAATTCTGACGTAATAATGGTTCTTGACCACGGCAGAATTATTGAGCGTGGCAATCATGAAAAGCTTATTGCCGAAAAGGGCACGTATTATCAACTTTATACAGGTGCCTTTGAGCTTGAATAATAAAAATTATGCGCGTAACAAAAGTTACGCGCACTTTTTTTAAAAAAGTATTTACAACCTTTCTTAATTTTAGTATAATCTTAATATAAAACAAATTTGAGGTGTATTATGCAAATTTTTAACGTAAAGGATTTTGGTGCTATAGGCGACGGAACGACCTTAAATTCCAAAGCAGTACAGTCTGCGGTAGACGAGTGCGCAAGGCAAGGCGGAGGTGTCGTTCTCTTTGAAAATGGCACGTTTGTTTTGGGTACGGTGTTTTTAAAATCAAACGTTTATATCGAAATTGCCGAAGATGCGCTGATTTTAGGTGGCGAGAGCTTTTACGATTACGCACCCGAGGAGAAGATAGATTATCCTATTTATCAGGATTCTTCTCATACGTATTTTGACTGTTCAATGTTCGTGGGCAGAAACTGCAATAATATTAAAATATACGGCGAGGGCAAAATAGACATGCGTTCCGTTTGGGATGAAGACGGTGTAAGAGGGGCTGAAATTGTTCATAGGGGAGCAAAGTGTATCGCCCTCAAAGAGTGTTCAAACGTAGAAATTTATGGTTTAGAGATAAATAACGTAACTGACCTTGCCGTATACTTTGCAGGCTGTGATTACGTTGACGTTCACGGCTTAAAAATGAGAGTTTATATCGACGGTGTTTCTCCGGACAACAGTAAAAACGTTAAAATTTACGACTGTGACATAGAAGCAGGCGACGACGGCATAGTATTCAAAAGCTCTTATACCTTAAATCGCTTGGATATATGTAGAGATATTCACGTGTGGAATTGTAGAATTAAAAGCCGTTGCAACGCAATAAAATTTGGAACTGAAACAAACGGTGGCTTTGAGGATATTTTAATTGAAAATATAGATATTAGAGAAACCAGAATTACAGGTATTTCAATCGAAAGCGTTGACGGAGCAGTGATAGACGGCGTTACTATTAGAAACGTAAAAATGACTAATGTCAATGCTCCAATCTTTGTTCACGTTGGCAGACGTATGAGAGGACCTAAAGGCCTTAAAATTGGAAAAATAAAAAATATAACCCTTGAAAATATTACGGCAGACGGACCATACGTGCCTTATGAAATAATTGCTTGGAACTATTTATCTTTTAAAGATAACGATTTTTATCAAGATCCAAAGGTTTTTGGTTTGGCAGCAGCTTTTGACGGCACAATACCTACCGAACAATGGCAAATGACTAGTAACGTGTGTGGTTTAAATGAAAGCCTACTTGAAAATATTGTTTTAAGAAATATAGATTTAAGGCTTTACGGTGCAGTAGAAGAGTTTGAAAAAGATGTTCCTACCGAGCCAAAGGTTTACCCGGAAGTTTATACTTACGGGCGTATTTTACCTGCAAAAGGTATTTATTTTAGACACGTAGACGGTTTAACATTAGATAACGTTAAGGTTTCAACCTATCATAAGGATAACAGAGAAGATTTTGTTTTTGACAACGTTAAGGTGATTAATGAATAGATTAATTTTAGAACAACTTTCGCAAATAACTGAAGAGGAAAGACGTATTTTAAACGGAGGCACTGTAGATAAGTCAATTTATACAGATGGAGAAGAGTTTACGATAAAAAGCAGTAAAATATTAGGTTACGAAAGATTTATCGAAATGCGACCTCACACTCGTTTTACAAAATTTCCTAAGCATAAACACAACTATATCGAAATGATATATAATTGCAAAGGTAAAACCTCGCACGTTATTAACGGCTCTGATGAGATTGTTTTAGATGAAGACGAAATTTTGCTTTTAGGTACTGATGCAGTGCATGAAGTAGGTTTTGCAGATACTGATGATATTGCCGTAAATTTTATTATAAAGCCAGAATTTTTTAATTCTACAGTAAACGGCGTAGGGTATGGCAATGCAATATACAACCTTATAACAAGCGAACTTTTTAAAGGTGGAGAAAGTTTTATACGTTTTGACGTTAAAGGTATGTTACCTGTCAAAAACTTAATTGAGAATTTAATTTGGTCGTTTATTTTTCCTGAAGAAAATTCAAACGTACTTCAAAATATGACTATGGGACTACTATTTGCTGAACTTACTGAAAGAGCAGGCGTGGTTTCAAAAAGTACGCTTTCATCTTACGAACAAGATTTAGTTTTAAAGGTTGTAAATTATATTGAATCTTCATACAAAGATGCAAGGCTGTTATCCATTGCCGAAGAATTGAAGGTTTCGGTTGTATATTTAAGCAAACTTGTTAAAAATAATACGGGAAAGACCTTTAAAGATTTATTGCAAGAAAAACGTATCAGTGAAGCTGAAAAGTTGATAATTAATTCTAAAATTCCTATTACGGAAATTATTTTTTCAGTTGGGTATGAAAATACTAACTTCTTTTACAAAATGTTCAGTTTAAAATATGGTTGTACTCCAAAGGAATATCGTAAAAATAAGGCGAGTAACAATAAGAAAATTCGGTTGTAAAAAATTTTATTAAAAGTTGTTGAAATAGTTAAAGCAATAAGTTATAATTATACTTGAAATTTGGCGGTAGCACCGCAAACGGAGAAAAATATATGGATAAAAAGATTTTACAAGGCTATGAGTATGCAAAAGAATATTTTGCACACTATGGCGTAGACGTTGACAAGGCTATTGAAATTGCAGATAAAACCCCTCTTTCAATTCATTGCTGGCAGGGTGACGACGTAAACGGCTTCGAAAAAAAGGAAGGCGCATTAAGCGGTGGTATTCAAGCAACCGGTAACTATCCCGGCAAGGCAAATACTCCCGAAGAGCTCAGAGCAGACTTAGAGGTTGCTTTAAAGCATATTCCGGGCGCAAAGAAAATCAATATTCACGCTTGCTACTTAGAGGCTGACGGCTTTGTTGACAGAAACCAAATCGAGCCAAAGCACTTTGAAAAGTGGGCTGACTGGGCAGTTGCTAACGACCTTGGTATTGACTTTAACCCAACTTATTTCTCTCATCCTCTTTCCGATAACGGTACTCTTTCCGCAAGAGATGATAAGGTTAGAGATTTCTGGATTGAGCACGGTATCAGATGCAGACAAATCGGTGGCTACTTTGCAGAAAGAACCGGCAAGCCATGTGTTATTAATCACTGGACTCCGGATGGCGATAAGGAATTCCCAATCGACACTTTATCTCCAAGACTTCGTTTAAAGGATTCTTACGACAGAATTTTTGAGGCTACTAAAGACGTTAAGGGTGTTATGGACGGTATTGAATCTAAAGTATTCGGTATCGGTCTTGAAAGCTTTACCGTTGGCTCACACGAATTCTGCATGGGCTACGTAATGGGTAAAAACGAAGATCATATTATGCTTACATTAGACTGCGGTCACTATCATCCAACCGAGGTTGTTTCTGCAAAGCTCGGTGCGGTTTACGCATTTAACAATCATTGTCTTTTACACGTTTCACGTCCTGTCAGATGGGATAGCGACCACGTAGTAGCATATGACGACGAGCTTAAGTCAATTATGGACGAACTTGTCAGACTTGGTAAGGTTGAAGAGACTTATATTGCAACAGACTATTTCGATGCATCAATCAACAGAGTTGCTGCATGGGTAATCGGTCTTAGAAATACGAGAAAGGCTCTTTTAGGCTCTTTATTAACTCCTGTTGACCTTCTTAAAAAGGCAGAAGCAGAGGGGGACAACACTTCAAGAATGGCTTTAGCCCAAGAGTTTAAGGCTGCGCCTATATCTCTCGTTTGGGATTACTACTGCGCGCTTAAGGGCTCGAGCGTTGGTCTTGATTGGCTTTGTGACGTTAAGAAATACGAAAAAGAAGTTCTTGCGAAAAGATAATTTATAATAAGTTACAAAAGAAAGTGGAGTAATTTTACTCCACTTTTTAATTTCGTTTGCAATATAATTAAAAAAGGTTTATAATTATTATATATAAAACTTAAGGAGATTGATTATGATTAAGGTTGACGTTGTTTCAGGTTTTTTAGGCGCAGGTAAGACTACACTTATTAAAAAGCTTTACGGCGAAATTTTTAAAACCGAAAAGGTAGTTTTAATTGAAAACGAATTTGGCGAAATCGGTATTGACGGCGCCTTTTTAAAAGAGAGCGGTGTAGAAATAAAGGAAATTAATTCGGGATGTATTTGCTGTTCACTTGTTGGCGACTTTTCATCTTCTATGAAGGAGGTCGTTGAAAAATTCAGTCCTGAAAGAATTATTATCGAGCCGTCCGGTGTAGGTAAGCTTTCTGATATTTTAAAGGCAATTGAAGCTGTTGATGCTGATCTTCAAGTTAACGTTTGCGTAACCGTTGTCGACGCGGGGAAATGCAAAATGTATCATAAAAACTTTGGTGAGTTTTATAACGACCAAGTTGAAAATGCAAACGTAGTGGTTCTTTCAAAAACCGATAGATTGTCCGATGATAAAATTGTTGACAGCGCATCATTAATTAAGCAAATCAACGGTGAGGCACTCATTGTTACAACTCCGGTAGAGCTTTTGGATGGCATAAAACTTTTAAAAACGTTTGAAAATATCAAGCATTTTAGAGAAAATTTCATGAGAGAGTCGCATTGCTGCTGCGGTCACCACGGCCACGAGCATCACGACCATGAGTGTTGCGGTCACCACGACCACGAACATCACGACCACGAGTGTTGCGGTCATCACGAGCATGAGCATCACGACCATGAGTGTTGCGGTCACCACGACCACGAGCATCACGACCATGAGTGTTGCGGTCACCACGACCACGAGCATCACGACCATGAGTGTTGCGGTCACCACGGCCACGAACATCACGACCACGAGTGTTGCGGTCATCACGAGCATGAGCATCACGACCATGAGTGTTGCGGTCACCACGACCACGAGCATCACCATCATCATGCAGACGAAGTTTTTACTTCTTGGGGTGAGGAGTCGCCAAAGGCGTTTTCAAAGCAGAAATTAGACAGTATTTTATCAACTCTTTGTGACGAGCAAGCTGACCTTGGCGTCATTTTAAGAGCAAAAGGCTTTGTAAAGGCAAGCGATAACGACAAGTGGTATTATTTCGATTTGGTTTCGGGCGAATATGAAATAAGACTTGGCGAACCTGAAATTATCGGTAAGATTTGCGTTATAGGCTCAAAGCTTGCAGAGAAGAAAATTTCTGAGCTTTTCTTCAGTTAAGGAGTAAAGATGAGCAGAACTTTTCCTGCCGTTATTATTAACGGCATATTAGAAAGCGGTAAAACGACTTTTATTATCGACTCCTTAAAAAATGGAGATTTTGGTGATATTGGTAAGGTGCTCATTATCTCAACCGAGGAGGGTGAGATTGAATTTGACAATGACGAGCTTGCAAGCTGTAACGCAGTTGCCCACGTTTTTGAAAATCAAGAGGATTTTAACGTTCAAAATATTAACGAGCTTATAAAAATTCACAAGCCACATGCTGTATTTTTTGAAATGAACGCGATGTGGGATTGGGACAGTCTTCAATTTCCTCCGTACGTTTTGATAGAGCAGACGTTTACGATCATAGACGGAAGCACTTTTAAGATTTATTTTAATAACATGCGCCAAAAATTTACCGATATGGTAAAATCGTCGGATATTGTTATAGTAAACAGGTGTCAGAACAACTCGGAATATGCTAACTATAAGCGCAATTTAAAAATTGTAAACAGCGGAGCAACAGTTTTGATGTTGGACGACGGGCAAAAAACTATCAGCTTTGAAGAGGATTTACCGTATAAGCTTGGCGAAGAAATGATTATCGGTAACGACGGCTACGGCGCGTTTTATATTGATACCTTTGAAAGCCCCGAGCGATATAACGGTAAAATCGTAGAGTTTAACTGTATGGCAGTTCAAAGCAGTAAATTGCCACCAAACACATTTGTGGCAGGCAGGCTTGCGATGACCTGCTGTGCAGACGATATTCAGCTTATAGGTCATTTATGCGCCTCACAAAACCCAATAAAGGTTAAAAATAAGCAATGGATTCATTTAAGAGCAAGAGTTCATTATATGCGTGAGCATATAGACGATGAGGCTGAAATTATTTTTGAGCTCTTAAAAATTGAAGAGATTGACGAAATTGAAGAGCCCGTTGTTTCTTTGGTATAATAAAAAACAGACGTAAAAAAACCCACTGCGTGCAGTGGGTTTTATTTTTTGTATCAGATTATTCTGTAAAGTATTTGCCCGTTGATAGCAACGAATATTTCAAAATAAAGTAAATAGGAATATTCAAAGCCAATATAAATGGCAGCAATATAAAGGCAGATACCTCTTTAAAGTTGTTAAAGTCAACCGAGGCAAAAAGAGCAACACAAAGTATTATAATCGTCATTTGGAAGGTGATTATAAGGGCAACGCCCATAGCCTCTTTAAACTGCGAAACCTCGTCTACTACACGTTTAGAGCTTAGCAAATACATAATAAGCGTTATTGCCGGATAAAGGGCAAGACAGCCAAGTATAATAAATTTAACCGACGGCTTCCATTGTAAAATTGATGAAAGCGCAAAATTTAAAACAAGCGCCTCTATAAATATCAAAATAAAGAAGAGAATTGCGCTGTGCATTCTAAGCTTATTAATTAAAATACCGTTTCCGCCAAACTTGTTAGTATTGTGTGACGTTCTGATTTTAAAGCCCTCGCGATTTGCCATTGCGTAAAGGTCGGAAAAATCCGACGGGTCAGAGTTGATGCGTCTTTCAACCTTATCCTGTCTTTGTTCAACCTCTTCAATCTGAGTTTCTCTACGCATTTGTTCTAATTCGTATGCGCGCTTTTGTTGCTCCTCCTCATAGGTTGAGGCTTCATTTTCAAAAGCATCAAAATCGACCTGCTCAAAATCTTGCCTTTCGTGTACGGTATCAGGTTTAGTATCCTTTGGTAAGATAGAATTTAGTATTTGCTTGTACTTATTTCTGTTTGTTGGGGTGTATTCCTCAACGATAAGCAGATCATCCTCTTCAGACTGAGCATCTTGACTGTCAACAATCAAAGGGGTAGAGTCTTCTATAACTTCGTCTAGTATCTGCTCGCTTATTTCTTCGGCTACCTGAGGCTCTTTAGATGCGTCATCCTTGGAATCAATGCTTTCAAACTCCTCGCTGTCGTCTAATTCAAAGCTAAACAGCTCTTCCTTCGTTCTGTTTGACAAGCTTGAATAATCGTCTGCATAATCGCTTGTATTTTCTTCAATTATTTCAAGTTTTTCATCTTCGGCTTGGGGGAGTGGTTGCTCCGAAACAGTGCTTTCCTGCATAGATGAGGGCTCCGTTGCAGATTCAACTCTTTCAAGCTCGCTGTTCAAATCGCTTAAAACGCTTGCGCCCAAAACGTCAAAATAAGACTCGTCGGCTTCTTCAGATTCTAAAGTAAAGCTCTCGTTACTATTTTCGACCAAAGCTTTAAAGCTGTCAAACTCATCCTGTACTTCGACTTGAGGTCTTTCAGGCTTAGGGTCTGCTTTAGTCGGCTCTGCATCAATCAAATTGTCAACCAAAGCCTTAGAAACCGACCATTGCTCGCGGTTTTTATCAAGGTATTTAGTTCCCTTAGGGGTTAAACTGTAGTATTTGCGCCTAATACCGTCTAATGCGCTTGAACGGTATTCCTTAATAAGACCTTGCTTTACCAATCTTTGCATTGCGCTGTAAAACGTGCCTTGTTTAATGCTGTATTGATTGTCAGACTTTTCTTCAATTGCAACTCGAATATCGTTAGAATCCTTGTCGCCGTCTGTTAAGGCCAATAAAATAACGGTATCAATCTGTCCGCGTATCATCTCGCCTTTAATAACGTCAGCCATATAAACTCCTTAGAAACAACTTAACATAGTTAAGTTTACCTTTAAATTACAATAATTATAACATTTATTCATAAAGATTGTCAACGCTTGTTAAAAAATAACGGAGTAAAATTGTAAAAAAAATTAAAATCCGTTTAAAAACCTAACAATATTAAAAGAATTATTATTTGATAAATGTGCGCTAACCACTTCAAAATATGCTTATCATTGCGTAAAAGTTGTGTTTTGCGCAATGATTAAAATAGTGATATGGGTGTGACAAATAAAAAAATATTTGCAAGGATTTTTATATTTGTTGTGTTTTCGATATACATTTCACTGCTTTTATGTTAAAATTATTGTATAAAATAAGGAGGTTATTATGCTGGATAAAAACAACTATTACGCTACCCGTAATCAACAGGCAGACGAAAAAATCGAATTGCTACTGCTCGACCTCCCCACCTTTTGTATGGAGTTTATTTACGGAACGAGCAATAATACCTCTTCTCTAACCCGTTTAAACTACGTTTACGATTTAAGGATATTTTTTGATTATTTATCTCAAATTAAAAAGATTGAAATAGAAAAGATGCAGGTTTCTATACTTGATGAGCTTTCGTCTTTTGATGTTGAAAGGTTTTTAAATTATCTTTCGAGCTATAAATTTAACGGCAAACACCACTCCTGCGATGAAAGAGGAAAAGCAAGAAAATTAGCAACTATACGCGCTCTTTGCAAATACTTTTTTGCTAAAGACGTTATAAAATCCAACGTTCCCGCTAAAATTCCTACACCTAAAATTCACGAAAAAGAGATTATAAGGTTAGAAGGCGACGAGGTTGAAAAGCTTTTAAATTATGCTGAAAGCGACGATGCTTTTACAGGTAGAAAAAATGCGTATCACAGCAAGCTGAAGGTAAGAGATTATGCGATATTGTCTTTATTTTTAGGCACGGGAATACGTATAAGTGAGCTTGTGGGGTTAAACGTCGACGATTTTGATTTTAAAAATATGAGCTTTGTCGTTACAAGAAAAGGCGGAAACAGGACTATACTCTACTTTAATGAGGAGGTAAGCGACGCTCTTTGCAATTGGCTTGACTACAGATACGACTTAAAGGAAATTGACAGTGACGAGCAAGCTATGTTCATTTCGATGAAAAATAAGCGCATTTCCGCAAGAGCTGTTCAAGTGCTTGTAAAGGAATATACTAAAGAGGTAACCCCTCTTAAAAGGATTACCCCTCATAAGCTTAGAAGCACCTTCGGTACAGACCTTTACAGACAGACCGGCGATATTTATGCGGTTGCCGATTTTTTAGGTCATAAGGACGTTAATACGACGAGAAAGCACTACGCGGCAATTAGTCAGGATTCAAGAAAACAATCTGCAGGTATCGTCCAGCTAAGAAAAAATCAAACGTCTGATAATAATCAATAAAATTATGGATAATATCGAGAATTTTAACACTTTTTATGAAAAGGCGTATTTGCTTTTTCCTATATTTAACGGTAAAATTTCCGAGCTTGAAGGCAGGTATGACGAGATTGCTCAGCTTGTGAAAACTGCGGGTGCAGAGGTTGTCGGATACGGCTTTCAGGTTTTAAGAGAAATATCTCCCGCAACTATATTTGGGTCGGGTAAGCTTGAAGAAATGCGCGAAGAGATTAGGCAAAAGGATGTAAACGTGATTATTTTTGACGGTGACCTCTCCCCTTCTCAAGCGCAGAATCTCTCCGACTTTTTCGACGGGATAAAGTTTATTGACCGCACTGCACTGATACTTGATATTTTTGCATTAAATGCCAAGACTAAAGAGGGAAAGCTTCAGGTTGAGCTTGCTCAGCATGAATACATTTTGTCAAGGCTAAAGGGACAAGGTAAGGCTCTTTCAAGGCTTGGCGGAGGTATTGGTACGAGAGGACCGGGTGAAACTAAGCTCGAAACGGATAGAAGATATATAAGAAACAGGATAACAAATTTAAAGGGACAGCTTGAAGAACTTGCAAAAAAGCGCAAGCTGATATCTTCGAGAAGAGATAGAACGAACACCTTAACCGTAGCCCTTGCGGGATATACAAACGCCGGCAAATCTACCCTGTTAAACGCTTTGTCCGGTAGCGATGTTTTAGCCGAGGATAAGCTTTTTGCAACCTTAGACCCCACTGCACGTAAAATTAAGGTTAAAAATTTTAACGTCATTTTAATAGATACCGTTGGCTTTATAAAGGATATTCCTACCAATCTTATCAACGCGTTTAAGTCTACATTGGAGAGTGTGTCCGATGCTGATTTGATATTGAACGTATGCGATGCGAGAGGTGACTGGCAAAAGCAAAATGAGGTAACGGAAGGCATTTTAAGGGAATTAAATGCAAATTCGCCAATCATAAAAGTTTTTAATAAATGCGAAGATATCAGTGATTTTACAAACTATCCTGCAGACGGAGTGTTTATTTCGGCAAAACACAAAAAGGGTCTTGATAATCTTATCGAAGCTATTTGTAAATCATTTGAGGAGCATTTTGTATATTGTACGTTAAGCTTGGATTTTAGCGAAATTAACGAGTTTTATAAAATAAAGAACTTTTTGGAAAGCTACGACGTTACCTACGGAGATGATAAGGTTACGGTGAACTTATGTATCAAGAAAATTTATTTGTCTAAAATTTCAAAGCTGGTAAAATAAAAAACGCATCAACCGATGCGTTTTTTTATTTTATCTTATAACCAGCTTTTGCCAATATCCTTAATATAGTCGAAATAGGTCTTTTCTAAAACGTCCTCAAGCGATATAACGTCTACCGATTTAAATTCAACACTGTTTTTAAAAACCTTAAGCTTACCGACTACGTCACCGCAGCTTATTGGTGCTTTAATTTCATACGGCTCAAAATCAATTGTAATTTTATCTTTGTTAGTTCTTTCGCAAAAGATGAAAACGTTCTCTTTTGGTGCGACGTTTATTGAGCTCTTTTTCGACTTCTCTATTTTAACGGTTACGTCAAGCGGTTTTGAGCTGTCAACAACCATTTTATTCGTAAAGTTTTCAAAGCCGTAATCAAACATGTTTGAAACGTCTGCAAATCTGCCCTTGCTGTCGCTTGCGTTAATTACGACTGATATTAGTCTAAGTCCGCCTCGCTTTGCGGTTGCAGCCAAGCAAAAGCCTGATTCTTGTGTGAAGCCTGTTTTGCCACCGTCACAGCCCTCGTAAAATCTTACAAGCTTGTTTGTGTTTGTAAGCCCGGTTACCCTATCCTTTCCGTGTGAAATTTCATCCATCCAGATCGAGGAATACTCAAAATACTGCTTGTGACGGATTAATTTTGAAAGCATAATTGCAACGTCGTAGGCTGAGGAATACTGAGTTGGCTTTGGAAGTCCCGTGCAATTTGAAAATAAAGTGTCATTAAGTCCCCATTCTCTGCACTTATCGTTCATTGCCTGAACGCAGTCTGCTTCGCTTGAAAACAGCCTTTCAGCCATAGCAACCGAAGCGTCGTTTGCAGATGCAATAATTATACTCTTAATTAGGTCTTTTGCCAGATATTTGCAATTTGCCTCTAAAAAGACTTGCGACCCACCCATTCCGCTTGCAGTTTTGCTTACGGTAATTTCCTCGTCTAATGAAAGCTCGTTACCGTCAACAGCCTCAAAGCATAAATTTAAAAGCATGATTTTTGTCATACTTGCAATAGGCATGCGTTTATTTTCATTATTTGCAAAGATTACCGCGTTTGTGTTTGCTTCAATTAAAATTGAAGCCTTAGAATTTTCACCTAAAGCTATGCTTGCCCTTGCGCCGTAGCTTTTTATAGGTGTAAGTATGATAAGCGATATAATAAAAACAAAAAATAATTTCTTCATAATAACTCCTTAAAACTATTTTTTGTAGTTATTTAAATTTTATTCAAAAAATAAGATTAATAGGTCTGATTACCGTAATCATGATAAATAATAGGTATATAGAGGCGACAAGAGTAAAAAGAATGCCGACAATTGCGTTTTTTATACATCTTATTAGTCTTACTTTAAGCTTGCATGTGAAATCAATATCATAGTTTAACACACTTGATGCTATAAGTCCTAACGTAATAACAACGTGCATGGGAAGGGTTAATATTATAAAAATTACAATACCGCTTATTCCCGATATTGAATAAAAGATTATCAGTGCAGTGCCTAAAATAACTCCTCTGTAAAAAAGAACGATGCAAATAAACGGTATCGTATATACGCTTAAGCCTAAAATTACCGTAAGCATGCACAGTAAAGCCCCTGCAAAAAAGCATTTGAAAAATATAGAGAAATAAGAAATCGACGTGTCGAAAATAATCACGTGATAGCTACTTGCGTTTGAGTACAGAATTGAACTGCTTTCGGTATTGCCAATGAAGAAGATTCCGAGTATTATGCCCAAAACGTATGTTGCTGTAAACAGTAATATTTTATTTGAGTGCCTGCTTAAAATGCTAAGCTTTGATTTTGCAAATGATTGCATGATAAAACCCCATAGAAAAATCTATGAGGTTATTTGTCTAAAAATGTCAATTATTAAGCATTTGATTAATTGAAATTCCAAAGCCTCTCGTCGGATCATTTAAAAATACGTGAGTTATCGCACCAACAATTTTTCCGTCTTGAATTATTGGGCTACCACTCATGCCCTGAAGAATTCCGCCCGTTAAGCTAAGAAGCTTTTTATCTTTAATTTTAATTACGAAATTCTTGTTTTCCTTGTTATTTTCGTCTATCTTTACAATATTAATTGCATAGTCGCAAGGTTTAATTCCATCTATACAAGTAAAAATCCTTGCTTTTCCCACTTTTGCATTTCCAATCTCCATTTTAGGAAAATTGTCAAATTTATAATTGTTGATAACTTTTCCGTAAATTCCTGAATTTGTATTTTTATTAATACAACCGATTTTTCTATCATCAATAAAAATTCCCTTCAGCTCGCCCGCTTTTCCTTTTTCGCCAACACTAAGTCCAATTATTGAGCATTCGTATGCATCACCATATTTTAAATCGAGCATATCTTGATTTTCATTTGTGATAGGGTGACCTAAAGCACAAAATTCTCCGTTTTCTTTAAAATAGGTTATTGTGCCAATTCCGTTTAAATCCTCTCGCAAAAATAAGCCGAGCTTATATTTGCCATCCTTATCCTGCTTTGGCGTCAAAAATTTGGTCAACGTTTCACCCTTTCTTACAACTGTTATTTCTAAAGGTTCGCCATTTGATGTTGATAAAATTTTTGCTATTGAGCTTGCACCTGAAATTTCTTCGTTTCCAATTCTGGTAATTAAATCGCCAATTCTTATATCTGAGCTCTTAGCAGGCGAAAAATTACCATCTTCGGTAATTATTTGGCTTAGCCCGACAACTTCTGCTCCGTTTGTTTTAACCGTAAAACCTGCCGGAATACCGGCAACGTAAACGCTTGTTGAGGCAAAAGCATGAAATGGCGTAATATATAATGTTAACAGTACTGAAAAGATGCAAATTAAAATAAGTAATTTTCTTTTTAAGCTCATATCTCCTCCTAAAGTAAGCTACGCTTTTAAGTATGAGTAAAAAGATTTTGCTTATTCAATAATTTTGAGCAATTACGTTGTTATGGCTATAAAAAAGCACCCAATTGATTCTTGGGTGCATAATTTTGTGTATGTCTATTTATGATTTATACAGCTTTGCTCTTTCAAGCATTTCCTTTGCGTGCAATTTTGCAGGCTCACTGTCTGAAGAGCCACCTATAATTCTGACTATCTCATCTATCTTTTTATCGGAAGAAAGCTTTATTATTTTAGTGTGAGTCTTTTCCTTATCTGCAAACTTTTCAATCGCAAACGAAACGTCAGAAAAAGCACAGATTTGTGGTAAATGAGATATTGCGATTACTTGAACAGACCTTGAAATATCCGCAAATTTTTCAGCAACGGTTTCTGCTGTTTTACCGCTTATACCAACGTCAATTTCGTCGAATATATAAGTAGAAATGTCTTGATATTCGCAAACAATAGCCTTTAACGCAAGCATAAATCTACTCATTTCGCCACCGCTAATTATTTTAGAAAGTGGCTTTGTTGGCTCGCCAAGGTTAGCAGAAAATGCAAATTCTATCTCGTCGTTACCGTTTTCATGATAAGGAGCATCTTCAACCTCTGACGTTTGATTAAAAATAATTTCAAAGCTTGCATCCTTCATGCCAAGCTGTTTTAGATGGCTTAAAACTCTTTCACAAAGGGTTTTAGAGCTTGCTCTTCTAACCTCGGTAATCTGATGATAGCATTCGTTAAGCATTTTAAGCTGTCTGGATTTTTGCAAAATTAGTCTTTCGTATTCGTTGTCAAAATTAATAAGCTTATTATATTCCTCTTGCACCTTTGACAAAAATTCAAAAATTTCTTCAACAGTTGAGCCGTATTTTTTCTTTAAGGATTTGATTTTATCAAGCCTATCCTCGATTGCATCGGCTTCTCCCTCCGAAAATTCAACGTCGGAAAGATAATCGTCGGAAAGATAGCCAATGTCAGTTATGTCTGCACTTACCTCTATTAATCGGTTGTAAAGCTCTTCATACTTTTCATCTATTGATGATATCTGGTTTAAGCTACGTATTGCCTCGTTTAAAATATCGGTTATACAGCCGTCGTTTAAAATGGCGGACTTAACCGTAGAAAGCGACTGCGCTATTTTTTCTGCGCTTTGAATTTTTTTTCTTTTAATGATAAGCTCGTCTTCTTCGCCCTCGACAAGGCTTGCACCTTCAATTTCGTCAATTTGAAACTTTAAAATATCTGCTCTGATTGCTCTTTCCTGCTCACTTCCGCCAAAGCCGGAAAGCAATTCGTCGGTATTTGTTAGCTCTTTGCAAATAAGACGACATCTCTCTTTTAAGTCAAGCAGACTTTTATCGGAAAACTTGTCTAAAACCTTAAGCTGTTCAGACCTTTTCATAAGCGAATAGTGATCGCTTTGACCGTGAACGTCAACGAGCGATTGTGTTACCGATCTGAGCATACCTAAGGTAAATGGCACACCGTTTACCCTGATTACGCTCTTTGAATCAGCTGTAAATTTTCGGCTGACTATAACCTCATCGTCAAATTCAACGTCTAAATCGGCTAAAATTTCCTTTGCGGTAGCGTTTTGGCTTACGTCAAAGATAACCGATGCAAAGCACTCGCTTTCGCCGTGTCTGATCATAGACTTGTCAGCCTTTGCACCCAAAACGAAATTGATAGAATCGACGATAACCGATTTGCCCGAGCCTGTTTCGCCGGATAAGACATTTAGTCCTTTTTCAAAATCTATAATAGCGTGGTCGATAAGCGCTATGTTTTTTAATTCCAGACTTTTTATCATACAGTATTATTTGCCTAATTTTCTAATTAATCTATTAAAGAAATCTTCGCCACAATCGACGATTTTAAGTTTTTTTGAATGTTTTTTTACAGTTACGGTATCGCCGACCTTAAGCCTTTTTACCCCTCTTCCGTCAACGCTTAAAACACTGCTGCAGGAATTCTTCATAACAGTTACGGAAACCTGCTTATCATCTCTGAAAACGATTGGTCTTGTATAGAGTGAGTGTGAGCAAATCGGAGTTGCAATAAAAGAATTTAGGTCGGGAGCTAAAACTACTCCGCCTGCTGAAAGCGAATATGCCGTAGACCCGGTAGGTGTTGAAATAATAATTCCGTCAGAGCTTAATTTATAAACGGAATTTCCGTCAATAGCAAAGTCTAATTTTGATACGACAGTAAAGTCCTGAGTTATTTTTTCACGCTCTATAACTGCATCGTTTAAGGCAAAAAACTTTTCGCCGTTAGACGTTGAAACCATAAGCGCAGTTTTTTCGTTCAGCTTAAAATTGCCTTGCGAAAGCATTTTAACTGCGATTTCAAGGTCTTTTTCTTCAAGGCTACTTAAAAAGCCGACTGTCCCTACGTTTATTGCAAGTATAGGCAGGTCGTTTTCGGTGGCGTATTGAGCATTTGCCAAAATAGTGCCGTCACCGCCTAAAACGGCAATTACGTCGGGCTTTGGAGAATTTTTATCAAGGTCAAAATATTCAATTTTTGCATCCTCTAAAAGAGATTTTAGCCTTAAAACCGTTTCGTCATAGCCTTTATCTGTTTTCTTTGGATTGTAACAAATAGCAATTTTCATAACTTAATTATACTTATTTTATATTAAATTCTCTATATTAACAGTTTTTAAAGGGGTAGATTTTTCCTTCGTAAGCATTAAAAGATACTCTCTGTTTTTATCGGGCTTTATTGGAGCATATGTAAGCTTAGTCGGTGTAAAGCCAATAGCCGAGGCAAAATCCAATATTTTTTTAACGCATTCTACTCTTGCCTTTTTATCTGTAACTATTCCGTTTTTATTTAACTGCTTTTTACCGCATTCAAATTGAGGTTTAATTAGTACTATAGCAAAGCCATTATCCTTTAAAACCGAAAAAATTTGCGATAAAACGTAGGTTAAAGAAATAAAGCTGACGTCGCAAACAACACCGTCTACCTTTTCGCCCAAGGTGTCAACGGTTAAGCCTCGCGCATTAAAATTATCAATCACAGTAACTCTGTTATCGTTAGTAAGCTCCAATGAAAGCAAGCTTTCGCCAACGTCGATTGCAAAGACCTTTTTTGCTCCGTGCTTTAAAAGACAGTCGGTGAACCCGCCCGTGCTTGCGCCTACGTCTGCAAAGGTTAATCCGTCAGCGTTAAAAGAAAAATCCTCAAAAGCCTTTTCAAGCTTGTACCCACCGTTTGATACAAATGTCTGCGCGCTGTGGACAATCTCAATTTTGTCGCTGTCGCTAACCTCGTAAGAGGGCTTTTTTATAGCTTTACCGTTTACAAAAATCTCGCCACGCTCTATAGCCTCGGATGCCTTTGTCCGGGAGGAATATTTACTGTTTTGGTACAAATAACTGTCAATTCTCATTGATTCTTTCCGTTATCTCATTAATAAAACATTGTAAAAAACCTGTTGAATCAAGAGATTTTGCAATATTTTCTGCTTGCTCGCCGTAGCTTTTGATAATCTCTAACGTTCCGTTTAAACCATAGGCTTTTACGGAGGTCAATTTGTTGGATTTTAGATCCTTGCCAATTGATTTTCCAAGCTTTTCTTCGCTACTTAGAACGTCTAAAACGTCATCTGTAAATTGAAAGAGCAAGCCACTGATGTATCCGAATTCATTTGAAAGATCTTCTTTATCTTTGTCGAATAAAATCGAGCCTATTAAAAAAGGAGCAGTAAGAAGCTTGCACGTTTTCAGCTCGTGAATTTTTAAAAGAGTTTGCTCGCTTATTGTTGCGTTTTCGTTTTCAATATCCGTTTGCTGACCGGAAAGCATACCCATATATCCTGAAAGCCTCGCAAGGGTCTTTAAGGCTTCGATATGCTCCGCCTTTGTGCAATTTTCCAAAGCGTGCTCAAACGCAAAATTGAGTAAGGCATCGCCTGCTAAAATTGCAGTAGACTCATTAAATTTGACGTGGCAGGTCGGCTTGCCTCTTCTTAAAACGTCGTTGTCAAGCGCGGGTAAATCGTCATGAATGAGCGAATAGGTATGTATGCACTCTAAGGCAAGCGCAAAAGGTAAAACCTCGTTTAAATTGCCCTTTAGAGAGTCTGCAAAGGCAAGAGTTAAAACGGGGCGTATTCTCTTGCCTCCTGCAAAAAAGCTGTATTTCATTGCTTCGGCAAGATTATTGTCCGATTTTACGCTTGAAAAGACCTTTTCGCTGTACTCATTGAAAAGGTCGAGATATTTACTGTATATTGATTTATACTCTGCGTTTTTCATCGTTAATTCCTGCAAGGTAAGTATTGTATAAAAGCATAGTTATCGTCATTGGACCAACTCCACCCGGAACGGGCGTAATATAGCTTGCCTTTTGGCTTACTCCGTCAAAATCGACGTCACCGTAAATTTTACCGTCTACTCTGTTAATACCCGCATCCAATACTACAACGCCGTCTTTAACCATATCGGCAGTTATTAAATGCTTTTTACCGACTGCACATACCAAAATATCCGCATTTTTTGTAAAATCGGCAAGATTTGGCGTTCTGCTATGGCAAACCGTTACCGTGCAATCCTTATTTAAAAGCATGAGTGACATTGGCTTGCCGACTATGTTGCTTCTTCCTATAACAACCGCATGCTTTCCGCAAAGCGGAATATTGTAATACTCCAAAAGCTTTATCATGCCAAACGGCGTGCATGAAAACAGCGCGTCTTGCTTGAATAGCGTAAGCTTGCCAACGTTTCCGTCCGAAAAGCCGTCAACGTCCTTTTCAGGAGGAATCAGCTTTAAAGCTGATTGGCTGTCAAGATGCTTGGGAAGAGGCAGCTGTACTAAAATACCGGTTACAGAATCGTCGTTAACCTTGTCTGAAATAACACTTTCAAGCTCTGCTTGCGTCGTGGACTCCGGCATTTTAACAGTCTCAGATAAAATACCGACCTCTGCACAGCCCTTCGCTTTATTGTTTACGTAAATTTCAGAGGCAGGGTCATTGCCTACAATTATAACAGTAAGCTTAAAGCTTACACCTTGGCTGTTTGCCAATTCAATCTTTCGTTTTAATTCCTCTCTGATCGTTTTAGAAACGAGCTTACCGTCGATGATTTGCATGTTATACCTCAAGACTCTTCTTTATAGATGCAAGAATACCGTTGACAAAAGCAAGGCTTTCTTCTGTTGAATATTTTCTGACCAATGATAACGCCTCGTCAATAGATACAACTACCGGGATATCGTCAAAATATTTAATTTCACAAACGGCAATAATCAAAGCGCACTTATCGGTTGAATATATACGCTCAAATTTGTAGCCCTTGGAAAACGTTGAAATAACGTCGTTTATCTCCTGCTTATTGTCGCGTATCTTAGCTAATAGCTGGTTTGCAAAGGTGACATCATCTGCAGTTAAGCCTTGCTCTGTAAATATTAATTTGTCAAATTCAACGTCGCTTTCGCCGGAAAAAAGCTCTGCGAAAAGAATTTTATATACTGCTTCTCTTGAATCTCTTCTCATTTTAAACCTCGTAAAAAACAAATAGCAATAGTCCGCATATAAGCGAACTATTGCAGTAAATAAAATCAATCGATAACGGGATTTTCCTCAGGGAATTTAACTCCGTTAACCTTTACGTCGATATTGCCGATTTTATATTTTGACATAGACTCAACGCTATGCTTTATACTTCTTTGAATATTATACGCAACGTCGGGTATGCTATATCCGTAACAGACGTCTACGCTGACAATTACGTTTATAGTGCCGTTTGGCGACGTGTCGACCTTAATGCTGTCGGAATTGGTTTTTGCGCCGTTCTTCTTATTTTGAATTGCAACACCCTCTACGTCTTCGACCGCAAGACGTACTATACCTTTAACAATGCCTACGTTGTAAACGACTTTACCCTTTAATTCGTCTGATTCAAATTTATAAATAGGAAGCATATAAACACCTCAATATTACTTTATATTACTATTATAACATATAATATTGAATTTGAAAAGTGTTTTTATTAAATTGCTTGGATATAAACGTTATCGGGAGTTGCATTAATTTCGTCTGAGCAAAGCGTATATATAATAACTGCGTCGTCCTGGTTGAAATCTGCGTCCTTTACAATGATGCTTACGTTATTTGAAGTCATGCCGATTGTAACCGCTACCTCTTCGTATCCCTTAGCCTTGATTAAATTTTCTAAAAGGTTTTCCTGTTCCATAATTGTCGTTAGCTTGAGTTTCATTGCAAGAGCCTCGGTTCTTTCTTCAGAGCCGTCCTGACTTGAGGCTATAATCTCGTCGATTTGAGCAAGCTGTTGATTTCTGGACGTGTTTCTCGTTGTTTTAACCTCGGTAAAATAACTTGCCGTAGGTGTTGCCGTATCGTTTTTTGTAACGGATGACGAAAGGGCAAAATTAAGTACCGCAGTTGCTACGAGTAATGCTATTAAGCAAGATAAAATAATTACTTTTTTCTTTTTTGACATAGGTTAAGTCTCCTTTAAATAATTTGATTTATTGAGTAAGTATCCTGACTCTATCGCACGGAACATCGAGCATCGTTGTGACAACGTCTAAAACGGACATTTTTACGGTCATACTGTCACTGCAGTCACAAATGATCACTACCCCTGCGATTTGAGGATAAATTTCTCCTAAAACAATTGGTTTTCCGCTAACTAATACCGTTGTTGCAGTTTTTGTAATTCTGCCGTTTTCTTCTACCTCTTTTACGTCTTCTGCAACTACCGTCTTTATGCCCTCATTAACAGTAATTGTAACGGTAGCCCTTTTTACGCCTTTTATTTTTTCTATGCTTTTTTTTAGCTTGGATTCCGTTTGTAAAACGTATCTTTCCGTTTCGCTTAAAGGGTCGGAATCCTTTTTGCCAAGATTAATAAACGGTACTGAAATTATAAGCGCGATTATTATTGCAATAATTACGTATTCGGGCTTTAGCTTGAATTTGCCTTTTAAAGTGTTAAGCATAAATTTCCACCTTGCTCTGCTCAACCCCTAAGATTTCTGCTACGTAATTTGCAATTACGTTATTATCTATATGCGAATTTTCTTCGGGGATAACCAAATTGCTTAAAAATATTTTTACTTTTATAATTTTTAAATTGTCTGTTTCGACAATTACTTCCTCGGCTACCAAGCTGTTATTTAAAAGTTGATTTTTAAATACGCTTTGATAATACTTTTCAATTCTGCCGTCAAAATATGTGTTCACCTGTGACACATCGGGGGTTACAACGGACGGCTCATTTTTTAAAACAGCCGAAATATCACCGAAATCAGACGTGTTTTTTAAGGGCGATATTACGCAAAAAAGTAATGCTAAGCTAAACGCGGTACTGACTACAGGCTTTAATCTTCCTTGAGGCAGAATCAGCTCCGATAGTGCAATTGCTACCGAGGTTACTATTATTGATAAAATATACGATTTCATTTTAAAACATCATCTGCGACGAGCAGATAGCCAAAATTATTATTATAACGTACATAAGTGTTACTATTATTACCGATGCTATGGCAAAATTTATTACCGACCCAACCGAATTTATAAAAGAAGTTACTCTGAAATCGCTTAACGGCTCTAAAACTGCATTTACAAGCTTTAACGACAGCGAAACACAGGCAATTTCCATAATAGGCTTTAGCGCAGTGCCGAAAATAACTAAGATTGAAAGCCCACCCAATGCGTTTTTTACTAACAGACCGGAAGCCAAAATCAGGTCAAGACCATCTCTTAAAATTCCACCGACAAGGGGGACGGAGCTGTTCACCGTGTATTTAAGCGCTCTTATTGATATTCCGTCGTGTATTCCCGAGGTCAGCCCCCTGACAGTTAAAAATAAAGAAAACACAGTAGCTATCAGACCGATTATCCACTTTAACGAAGAAGAGGAAAACTGAAACAGACCGTTTAGCTTTATTGATTTGCAAACGTTTGAAATAACACCTATTGCGAGCATGCCTAAAATTACAGGAAAAACAACCTTATTTATTAAGATTACAACGAAATCGGTAATAAAAAGCATAGAAGGATTATAAACGGCAACTGCGGAAGTGTTTCCCGTTACCGTCATGAGCGCAAGCATTATGGGAAAAACCGATTGAACTACCCTTCCTACCTTTTCAATTGCATCCTTTGCTTCGGCTATAAGTGAGTATGCAACCGTAACTACAATACAAACTATTATTGAAAAGCACGCAAAATGAACTATTTCATAAACGCTGTTGCCTATTCTTTCAGGCTTTATCGAGCTGACAATAGCACTTATCAGCAAAAGAGCAAACAGCGTTATAAATGTTGGAATTTTTTGTTTTATACTAATAAAAAAGGTGTTGAGTAAATATTCGGAAAGCGAAGTAAAATCTGCATCAGTTTGTCCTTTCAGCATTTTAAGAAGCTGATCTTTTATTGAACCGTTCCCCTTAATTTCATTCGGAAGCTCTGAAAGGTAGCTTTCAAATTCGGTTAAATCCAAGCTGTCAATCAAGTTGTTTATTTCGCTTTCCAAATTGACCTCTTCACTGCTTTCTTCAGCTCTTGCAACTGTTGGTGGAAAGCTTTTAAATGTAAAAAATACTACTGTTATCAATAGGAAAAATAAAGAAAATCTTTTCATAATAGACTTACCGTTGTTTGTATGAGATTTTCAATTATTGGCGCAGACATCGTTAAAATTAAAATTTTACCGGCAAATACAACCTTATCCGCAATGCTTTTCAGTCCAAAATCCTCAATTGCAGATGCGCTGAATTCGACCAAATAAGAAATTGCCAAAATCTTAATTGTAAGCTTTAATATGCTACCGTCTAAATATTCGTTTGAAGACAGACTGTTAAAAATGCTCAGAAAATCGCTTAAGTAGCTCGCCGTCATGGAAAGTAAAATTATTCCCGAGCAAACTGTAAGTGGCATTGCCAGATTTGAATCAGTGCTTTTCAAATAAACGATAACAAAAGCGCAGATTAACCCGACGCCTATAATTTTATATAGCTCCATCAATACAAATTAAATATATCCTTAATCGATTCGAACAAATCGGCAACCATGCCTATAACGACGGTTAAAACTATTATAAGTCCTGCCAAGCTGACTAAGGTTGCAATGTCATCTCTGTCAGATTTTTTAAGAATCTGACAAAGCACAGTTATCAAAATACCTATCGCTGCAATTTTAAAAATTATTTCTACGTTCATATTATTATAATAAAAATCGCCATTCCAAAAGAAAAGCCGAGTTTTTGCCCCATATTTGAATATTTACTGCTTTTATCTGAGATTTTGCAAAGTTTTTCATTAATTAATTCGTCGTACAAATTTAAATTTTCTATTTCGGAATCTGAATTTCCCGTGCCTAAGGAATTAAAATAATCCACTAAAAACTGTCTGTCTTCTATGCTTGTCCAAGAAGGGAAATAAAGCTCGCTATTGCTTTGCATGGACGATTTTGACAATTTAAAGCTACTTAGTACAGTGCAAAAATCCTCATTGTTGCATTTATAATCAAGCAATTCTATTAAACTGTCGCGCTTAAATTTCAAATTTTGCTTTAAATGTAGATTAAATCTTAGCAGGCACTCGAAAAAGCTCAGCTCGTAAAGATATTTAGAGGTTATTTTCTTGCCGATCAGTGTACATGTAACGACGGTTATCAAGCCTAAAATAAATTTAACCAATCTCGCTCCTTATAAATTTTTTCTATTTTAAATTTGTTCAACAGCACGATAATATCAAACGTATTATTCTTAATAATTGAAGATAAATCCTTCTTTTTTAAAAGGTTTTCTAAATTTTTGGCATGAGCTGAAGCAACTACCATTACCCCTGAGCTTTTAGCAAATTCAATGCTTTTGCAATCTGTTGCGTCCATAATCTCATCCGTAATTATAACGTCGGGATTGTATGCTCTTATACCGTTATAAAAACCAAATTCTTTATTTGCAAATCTTATTACGTCACTGCTTTTTCCGAGGTTAAAGCTTCCGTTACATCCAAGCTCGTCCCTTTCGTCAACGAATAAAACGTTTAAGCCGAAATTATCTGAGTACGCACGTCCCAAATCCCTTATAAACGTCGTTTTTCCGTGGAACGGTGGGGATATTACCAAACAGCTTACTGCATTTTGCAAGGTCTTTATCAGCGGGTCACTGCATCCGTATGCACAGTTTGGAAATCTTATACAAAGCGAGGTGAAATTCTTTATGGAAACAACGCTCCTATCACTTATAACCACTTCACCGCACACTCCAACCCTTTCACCGTATTTTGAGGTTATAAACCCTTGCTTTAAGCTTGACTCAACACTGAATATTGAGTGGTTGCATAGGCGCATAAATATTTGATCAAGCTCACGTCTGTCAATTTTGCAGTTTAACTGCTTTGAATATACTCTTATTCCGTCACAGCCCTTTACGGTTATGGGCTTGTCTGCTCTTATTCTTACCTCATAAATTGTAGCAAAACTACTAAATATCTCTGTTTTTAAACGGTTTGATAAAAAGTCCAGCATACTTGTCCTCAGCCTGTCTTGATATATTTTATGCGCAAGGCTAAAAAATAGAACAAAAAAAATGCGATGCATAAAATGCACCGCATTTGCTTTAGACTGATTATTCTTCCTTTTCGTCGAGTGTTGAAAAGGTTGTACCTATAACGTCTTCAACAGGCATAGAAAAACAAATTCCTCTACCTAACGTATTAAGCCCGGCCGTTTCGATAATAGATTTCATTATGTCAATCTTATGCTTAACCTCAGTTAATATTAATACGACCTCTTTTTCTTGTTGAAGAGTAAGACCGAAAAGCTTTTCTACGCTGTGGTCACCCGTTCCCCTTGCGTTTAAAATCGTACCACCCTTTGCGCCTGCCTCTCTCGCAGCCTCCATAAGGTTTGATGCGTAGTCTTTATTTATAATTGCTACTATTAATTCAAATTTACTCATAATTTACCTCCCGTAAGATTCATACCGCTTAAAATTTGTAAAGTCGCAGGTCCACCTACGCTCGTTATAGGAATTGTAAAGGCTATACCGTTTCCCTTTTTTAAAATATCAAATTCATTTGTTAAAATTTCTTTAACCTTTATGACGGTTTCTTGAGTTACGGTAGAAAAAACAATGCTTTTTTCAGAGTGTCCTACGCCTAAAACGTCTAAAAGCTCAGATTTTGCAGTTCCTTCTGCTCTAAACACGTGAGGAAAATTTACGCCTAATTGCTCAAGCTTAGATAAAAGCTTTTCCGTTTTGTTACGGTCGATTATGATCATCATAACCTTTAAAATGCTCTTTCCCATAATTATTCCTCCTTATTTAGACTGCTCCTACGTTTTATGTAGCGTGTGAGCTCTGCTCTTTTATTATTTAATTCTTGTTTTAAAATGTCAATTTCTTCTTTTAAATTTTTAATCTTCTCGTCTACGCCCTCTTTAATCAATGTCTTTGCCTTACTTGGATCTGCAAAAATATCAAGATTGATAATTTCGCCTTCGTGAGTAAGCATATCTGCAAAGTATCCGCTTGCAACTCTCTTTTGGCGAGAGGTTTTAATTTTATAGACAAGACCGATAATTTGAATAGCAAGCAAAGGGGTCATTGCAACGAGCGCAACAACGCCAAACGTTTGAGTTACGCCTAATGCACCGCTGACCGTAAGCGCAGCACCCGAGGCAAACGGTAAAAGGAAGGTTGCGGTCATAGGACCTGATGCTACACCGCCCGAGTCGAACGCAATACCCGTAAAAATTTCGGGAACAATAAACATCATTGCAAGTGCGATTGCGTAGCCGGGAACAATAATCCAAAGCAAATTAATCTGTGTGATAACTCTGAGCATTGCAAGGCCAACTGCCGCAGCCATTGAAATTGCAAGTGTAAAAAGCATCGTTTTTGAGTTTATAACACCCTCTGTAACGTCCTCAACTTGATTTGCAAGCACGTGAACCGCAGGCTCTGCAAAAACGATAAATAAGCCGACTAACATTCCGATTGGTATTATCGACCATTTGTTTACTGTTGCAAGAATTGTACCAATATGAGAGCCGGTAGGCATAAAGCCTGCATTTACACCCGTAAAAAACAGAGTTAAGCCTAAAACAGAGTAAAAAATACCGACTAAAATTTTGACTAAGGTTATGTTGTTGAGCTTTAACGATACAACTTGAAATATAATGAAAAATACTACAATCGGCGTAAGGGATTTTAAAACGTTTAAAAGCTGTGACGGTATAAGTCTGAAATAATGTGATAACACCGCGCTAAAGCTATTAAAAGCAACAGCATCGTAGCTTTCGCTGTGAGGTGTCGTGTTGTTTATCAGCCCAAAGACCAAAACAAGGAGTATCGGACCTACTGAGCAAATACCGATAGTGCCAAATTCGCTGTCCTCTTGACCGCTACCGGCTAAAACACCTGTAACACCGGAGCTGAGAGCTATGATAAAGGGTACGGTGATTGGACCTGTAGTAACGCCACCTGAATCAAACGAAAGCGGTATTATTCCGTCATTTATAAAATAAGCAATTAAAACTATAGTAAACAATAAGCCGTATAGGCCTAAAAGCAGAAATTTTAATTTAATTCTGAACACTATACGCAAAATTGCGATAAGCATAAATGCTCCAACGCCTATTGCAATTATAACTGTAAGAGAGGGAACGCCAGCCTGAGCCTCTAAAACAGCAAGGTCGGGCTCTGCGACGGTAATTATAACGCCCAAAATAAAGCTCATAAGAAGTATGTACCAAATCTTACGGCTTTTTGTTACCTTTGAGCCTATATGCTCACCTATCGGTGTCATTGCCGTGTCAACGCCGAGCGTATAAAAGCACATGCCTAAAATCAGCAAAACTGACCCCGTTATAAACGATATTAAATTAAACGTGGGCATAGGCGTAGTAAGAAAATTTATAACTACGACTATCAGCGATATTGGAAGGACGGACAAAACAGATTCCTTCAA
Organism: Clostridia bacterium; assembly: GCA_017504655.1. GTDB lineage: Bacteria > Bacillota > Clostridia > Christensenellales > Borkfalkiaceae > UBA10281. The sequence continues at coordinate 31,109 of JAFVQT010000056.1, forward strand.
TTTCTTTAGAAATATACTGTTCAAGTTAAGTACGCCTCCAACCTGTAAATAGGCTTGCCCTGCGATGAAAAAAGCCTTTCATACTCAGTTTCAATGTTTCCTTTAAAGTCGGAATTATGTAAGTCTAAGCTTACGTTTTTTATTTTAAATCCGTTTTCACTTAAAGACTCGATGGAAAACTCAAAAAAGCCTGCGTTATCCGTCTTTAAATGTATTTCTCCGTCTTTAGCAAGTAAGGCCTTGTATATAGATAAGAATCTATGATACGTTAGCCTTCTGTTTCTGTACGTATGCTTTGGATACGGGCAAGAAAAGTTTAAAAATATTCTCTCGACAGACCCGTTTTTAAGATAGTAGCCAAGATTTTCTGCAGAACAGTTTAAAAATTTACAGTTTAAAGGCTTTTCAATTTCAGCCCTTTCGCATGCAGAAAGTATAACGTTGCTGATTTTCTCAACGGCAATGACGTTTATGTTTGGGTTCAGCTTGGCTGTTTGCAAGGCAAACTGCCCCTTACCGCAACCGATTTCAAGCCATATGGGGTTGGGATTTTTAAAAACTTCTTCTAAGTTTAGTATATTGAATCTGTCTTTAACGTCCTTATGATAAAATTCCTCACCCTCTATATAAAGCAAGCTGTTTTTACATAAAGCAAGTCTTTCTTCCAGGTTATTTTTTCTGCGCATTCTCATAATAAGTATATTATACAGATAATACCTTAAAAAGTCAATATAATTGTCATTATAAATAAAATAAGCCCTAAAGGGCTTACTTAAATTTGCATTTTAAATTGGTTAATTATTTTGTTTTCAATTCTTGAAACCTGAACCTGCGATACACCTAACTCCTTTGCAATTTCACTTTGCGTGTTATCCCTGTAATATCGCATTATTATAATTTTCTTTTCTCTTGGCGGAAGCTTTTCAATCATACTCTTTAAAAGTATTTTATCAACCAAATCCTCTTCTCTTTCGTCTGACGGTATTTTATCGCCTAAAACGCTTGAAGTATCGCCATCCTTGTCGTCTATAGGCTCTTGAAGAGATAGAGGTACCTTTGTGCTGTCAAGAGCAATAACTACGTCTTCCTTGTCGATTGATAGGGCAAGTGATATTTGCTCGATTGACGGTGCTTCTCCCTTTTGCATGCTATAGCTTTCTACGTATTTACCTATTGCATAGGCTTGCGATTTTATAATTCGGGAAACCTTTATTACTCCGTCGTCACGTAAAAACCTCTTTATTTCGCCAATAATCATAGGCACTGCGTACGTTGAAAAAACAACTCCAAAGCTCTCGTCGAAATTTTTTATTGCCTTTAAAAGTCCTATACAGGCAAGCTGATACAGGTCGTCGTATTCAACGCCTTTACCTTTAAAACGCTTAATAATACTTTTAAGCAATAAGACGTTGCTCTCCAGCACCTTTGCCTGAGCATCCTTATCACCGTTTTTAGCCTTGCTGACGTATAGTAAAGTCTCTTCGCTACTGAGCATAGTAACTCCTTAAACCGCTACCTTAGAAATAGACTTTACCATATTGACCGTCGTGCCGAAATTGAGCCTTGATGAAACCGTTACGTCGTCCATAAAGGTTTTAATTATGGTAAAACCCATGCCTGAACGCTCGTCGTCCGGCTTTGTTGTAAAAAACGGCTCTAAGGCTTTGTTTAAGTCGTCTATTCCTACACCGCTATCCGATATTGAAATATGTACGTCGCTGTCGATTATTTCGGCAACCATAGTAACCTCGCCGACAGTGTCGGGATAGCCGTGAACAATAGCATTTGTAACAGCCTCGCTGACTGCGGTTTTTACGTCTGAAAGCTCGCTTAAGCTTGGATTTAACGGAAGAATAAACGAAGCGATAACGTTTCTTGCGAGCGCTTCGTTTTGTGAAACAGAATCAAATTTTATAGTCATTTTATTATTCATATATTAACCTCTTTAAATTTTTGGCATAACGTCGTAAATTCCTGAAATTTGAAAGACCTTGTTTACTGAAAAGGAAGGGTTTGATATGTACGAGCTAACCCCTCTTTTTTTAAGCTTTTTATATCTTCCGAGTAGCATTCCTATACCGGTGCTATCCATAAACGACGTGTTTGAAAAATCAAAAATTACAACTTTAAAATTGTTGTTTTCTAAAACGTTATCTATGGTAGCTCTTGCTTTATTCGCTGAGTGCTCGTCAATTTCTCCGCTGAAATAAACGTATATTCTGCTTTTATCAAGTTTGCTTTTTATTTCCATAATTCACCTCGCTCAGATATTATAGCATTCTTAAAATGTTGCAAAATAACGGCTTTTGTCTGTTTTTGATACAAAATTGCGATAAAAAAAGTGGAATAAACCTGAGTTTATTCCACCTTGCGCTTTTATTGAATTCTATTTTGGATTATTCACTTTTATCCACGTGAATTTTAGATAAATAGTAATTGATTATCATAAAAGTCAGTATCAGTAAAAATACTGCGCTTAAGCATTTTAAAATTATGCTGAAGGTTTTTGTTGCCGATGGGAATATTGCACCTAAGTGTAATATTACGGTTATTATAAACAGTACGTATAACGACCACTCCCTATAGCTTGCATCCTTAAGCGGAGAAACGTTAAGACCTATAACTCCACCGTTAATTATAGCCGTGCATCCGATAATAAGAGAAATAAAAATCACTTCGTAAACGAATGAATTTATAAAGTCTAAAATAGTCGTTGTAAAGCCGACTTTATTAAGCATTATTACGCCTGTTGAAACGGGCTGTTGACCTTGAATTATAACGTCTGCTCCTATAAACAGGCTGTTTATTAAAATATCTAACGAATGCGCAAACAAATAACCTGCGTAAAGAGAAATTGAAAGAAGTAAAGCGTCGAACAAATTATCCTTTTTGGCTATTTTAACAAAGAGATTTGCGCCCAAAAACAGCACTGTGTCGCGTATGACGAGCTCTAAAATGCTTTTAAACCAAGTATATTTAATAAATTGCTTTAAATAAACGTCAATTAAATTTAAAAAGACAAAGAGGCTGATTCCTATTATTACACCCAATATTACTTCCATAATAGAAGTGGCTTTAGAGGTGTTAAGATTGTAAAAAAACAGTAGCAGAAAAAGCGGAAACATCACGGAAACAACTGCAGCTGTAAAAAGCAGTACTGTTACGTCTGACGTGACGAAGGATATAAACGTCAGAACACATGCAACCGATGCGTGGATAAGCAAAATTGCCAGAAGACCTTTAAAGTTTGGTAAATTTTCGGTTTTCAATTTTGATATTCCCGATTTTGATCTGCTGAAATTTAAAAGAGTAATCAAATTGAGTGTTGGTGACGAATCCTTTGCTTCAACCTTCTTCTCATTTTTAAATTCACTTACGGCAATATCCTGTTCATCGGTTTTAGAATTAACTCTTAAATATTCGTTATTCATTTCTCACCCTGTTAAATTCAACAAAGAAGTTACTTCCGCAATCCTTTTTACTGCGTACGCCAAATCTTAAATGATGTGCGTCTAATATGGTTTTTACTATTGATAAGCCAAGTCCCGTGCCCTTTACAGGACGTGAATTGGTTTCGCTGAATCTGTAATATCTTTCCCAAATGGTTTCGAGTTTTTCCTGCGAAATACCCTTGCCCGAGTCGATAATTTCCAAAATAATCTTGTCGCCCTCGGCAGTTAAATAAACCTTTACTACCTTGTCTTCACCTGTATAGTTGATTGAATTGCCTAAAAGGTTGTAAATAACCTGTTCGATTTTTTGCTCGTCAACAACAGTTAAAAGGTCGGGTGCAACGTAGTTTTCTATGGTAAAGCCTTGATTTTCGACGTACGGAGCAAATCTGCCGATAACTCTTTCGGTAAGCTCTGACAAATTGACCTCTGTCATATGAATATCATCAACAGACGACTGAAGCTTAGATAAATTTAAAATGTCGTTAACGAGCATTGTAAGCCTATCCGCCTCGTCCATAATAACCTGGGTGTGCTTTTCTCTTTTTACTTTGTTATCGCCCGATATATCCCTGATCATTTCGGCATATGCTTTGATCATGGTAAGCGGCGTTTTTAAGTCGTGTGAAACGTTGGCAAGCAAATCTCTCTGCAGCGTGCCTGACTTGGAAACAGATTCCTTTGCATAGTTTAAGGTATCGGCAAGCTCGTTTATTTCCGCGTAGTGGCTATCGCCCTTAAAGGTTACCAAATTGTCGCCGTCTGCCCATCTCTTTGCTGTGGCAGACATTTCGTCGATTGGCTTACTTAGTCTTACCGATAAAAACCACGCTAAAATTATTGCTACGGTTAAAACGATTATAGAGGTATAGATAAATTGATATCTAATTATGGAAATAACCTCTCTGAGCTCAGCATGAGAGCTTGTTAAAACGATGTAAGAGGTGTTGTCGGAATGCTTTAACGTGCAGTAAAATAAGCTTTCACCCTTACCTACGGGCTCAATGCCTGTAGAATATTCACCGTGTGCATTGGTATCCTTTACCGATTGAGAAATTATATTCATAACCTCTGCGGATATTTCTTTATCGCTTGGGTAAATTACGTCGTTATGGTAGACGTAGACGTTTATATCTATCTCGTTACATTGCGCTACAACGTTTAAAAACTCCTCGTCCTGAATCTCGGTAATTTTTAATCTGTCCCCGAATTCCTTCATGCTTTGCAATCTTTTAGATTGGTAAAACCCCTCGAAAAAAGCCATTTGGAATATCCACAGGCAACATATAATGGTTATTGTAAAAATCAAAAAGTAAAGCATCATTTTGAGCTTTAGCCTATTTGTTTTGTGTTTCATACTTCGAATTTATATCCCATTCCCCTTAAAGTTACTATAAATCTACGGTAGTCCTTTAAATTGCTTCTGAGCATTTTTATATGGGTGTCGACAGTTCTGTCGTCACCGTAAAAGTCGTATCCCCAAACGTCGGATAAAAGCTTTTCTCTCGAGAGGGCGATACCTTTGTTATTTACCATATAGAATAAAAGCTCGTATTCCTTTGGTGTAAGCTCTGCTTTTTGACCGTCTACGTAAACGTTTCTGCCGAGCATGTCAATCTCAAGCCCGTCGTATTTGATTGACGGATTGGTGTTTTTATTAGCAGAGCTTGGCGCATTGCGCTTTAATACGGCGTTAATTCTTGCCATAACCTCTTTTGGAGAAAACGGCTTAACAACGTAGTCGTCTACACCGATTTCAAAGCCGAAAAGCTTGTCGTACTCTTCCCCTCTTGCAGAAAGCATAATAACGGGAATATCTTTTATCTTTTTAATCTCCTTAACAGCCGAAAAACCGTCGAGCTTTGGCATCATGACGTCCATTAAAATAATGTCGTAATCGTTTTGCTTACATTTTAAAACGGCTTCCATACCGTCTTGGGCTTGATCTGAGCAAAAGCCCTCGAAATCGGCATACTCAGCTAAAACCTCTCTTATTTTTTGTTCGTCGTCAACAATAAGAATCTTGTACATAAAGTACCTCCTTGTTAAACAATTATATTATAATTGTATTAAAGCAATAAATCAGCGATGTGAAAACTTAGTGAAATGGTGTTAAATTTCAACCTCAAAGACCTTTCCGCCTGCCGATAGCGTCTTATCAAGCTGTCCGTTTTTAAATACTGCGCACGCTAAATTTTCAATTAAAATCCATTTGCCCGATTTTTCCTTGCCTGCGTAGCTTTTAAAATCGTCAGCTCTCTCGTTATAGTGTGGGCACGCACCGCCCTTTAAAAGACCGAGTGCCGGATGAATTTGATATTCGTTGCTTTCACCGCTAATCATAAAAGAATCGGTAAACATCCTTTCAAACCAACAAATTGCGCCTGCGGAAAGCCCTGCGATTATAACTCCTCTTTCATAGGCGTCTAAAATAAGCTTGTCAAGCCCCGTTTGCTTCCATTTTTCGAGCATAAAAACGGTATCTCCACCGCCGACGTAAATCATATCTGCTTTTTGAAATTTACCTTTGAGTTTTTCGTAATCAATTTCTTTAAAGACTGTTAAAGCGCAGTCTGTTTTTAAGCCCAATTCACCCGTATAGGTTTTGTGAAAGGTATTATAATAGGGCATAAAATCGTGACTTGCAGTGCCGATAAAAAGAGCAACCGCTCGTTTATCGCCAGCTCTTAGCTTTGCCATTTCGGCAATTTGTCTGTCGATTTCCAACGTTTCCTTTTGGCGAAGCTCTCCTCCGCCGATTGCAATAATATATTTATCCATGAGGATATTATACAATAATAATGAATATATTTCAAATATTTTTTATTTTTATGTAAAAAAATTGCAAAAAATCGTTCACAAAAATACCAAAGCTATGATATAATAGCAAAAAGTGAGGTAGATAATATGAAAGTTAATTCCTACATAAGCGAAGTTATTGACTACGTAAAAGTTAAAAATGCAACAGAGCCTGAATTCGTGCAAGCGGTTACAGAGGTGTTACTCTCACTCTCGCCTGCCGTTGAAAAAAATGAAGAACTATACAGAAGATACAGCATTTTGGAAAGAATGGTAGAGCCTGACAGAATAGTTACCTTCAGGGTTGTCTGGGAGGATGCGAACGGCAACTATCAGGTAAACAGAGGTTATCGCATTCAATTTAACAATGCAATAGGGCCGTATAAGGGCGGGCTTCGCTTTCATCCGTCCGTAAACCAAGGTATACTCAAATTTTTAGGCTTTGAGCAAACCTTTAAAAACAGCTTGACAAGTCTTCCTATGGGTGGAGGCAAGGGTGGCTCAGACTTTAATCCAATCGGCAAGAGCGACGTTGAAATAATGCGTTTTTGCCAAGCGTTTATGACTGAGCTTTACCGTCATATCGGCGCTGATACCGACGTGCCTGCAGGCGATATCGGTGTTGGCGGTCGTGAAATCGGCTATCTTTTCGGTCAATATAAAAGAATAAAAGGCAATTATGAAAACGGCGTTTTAACCGGTAAGGGTCTTTCTTACGGCGGAAGCTTAATCCGTCCTGAGGCTACGGGCTTTGGAGCAATATATTTCCTTGAACAGGTATTAAAGCATTTTGGCGAAGAAATTAAAGGAAAAACCTTTGCTCTTTCCGGCTTTGGTAACGTTGCTTGGGGCGCATGCACGAAAATTGCCGAGCTTGGAGGAAAGGTAGTTACTCTTTCCGGTCCTGACGGTTATATTTACGACAAAGACGGTGTTACGGGTGAAAAGATTGATTATCTTTTGAAGATGAGGTCCTCGGGCTCGGGCAAAATTAAAGATTATGCCGATAAATTCGGCGTTGAGTATCACGAGGGACAAAAGCCTTGGGGCAACGTTAAGGTTGACGTATGTATGCCATGCGCTACTCAAAACGAAATCACTTTAGAGGATGCCGAAAGAATTGTAAGCGCAGGTATTAAGATTGTAAACGAGGTATCTAATATGCCCACTACCTTAGAGGCCATGGAATATCTCCGCGATAAGGGTGTTGTCGTTTGCCCAAGTAAGGCTGTAAACGCAGGTGGCGTTGCTACGTCGGGCTTGGAAATGACTCAAAACAGCGAAAGACTTTCATGGACAAAGGAAGAGGTTGACCAAAAGCTTAAGGGTATAATGAAAAATATCTACGACCAGATAATCGGTGCTATTAAGGAATACGGCTTAGGCTACGACTTAGTTGCCGGCGCAAACCTTGCAGGCTTTAAAAAGGTTGCAGACGCTATGATTGCTCAAGGCGTATATTAATAATTTAAAAAATTTAAAGCGTTGACTTTTGTCAACGCTTTTTTAATGTAAAAGCTACTCATAAGGAGTAGCTTTTATCAGTTTTTAATTAAATCGTCGTTTTCGCTTGCAATAATTGTTCGGTTATCCTCTGACTTTTGGCTAACCACCGTTGTTTTTCTTCTTGTAAGCTCTAAAATCGGAAAATCAATTTTAAGCCCCTTAGAATCAAACGGAACCTCTGTTTCATCTGTGTTAGGTATCTTAAAGCTGTCGTTTAACTCCCTTAACTCGTCGTTATAGCACTTAATGCAAATTGCTACCTTTTCGCGCAGAAAGCTCATGGCTTCTTCTCTGATCTTTTCAATGTCTGCGCCGATTTCACCCAGCATGGAGGTTAAAAGCTCCTCGTTATACTTGATTTTTTCGTTATGAGGCTTAAGTCTGTTTTTAATGGTTATATTTTTAGTTACAACCTCTGCCATTGCTTTTGATATTTGCTTTTGCAAATCCTCTTTTTCGCTTTCCTCGCAAACAGTAAGCCTTTCGTTTAAGTCTTTAAGTTTTAACTGCACTGAGGTGTACTCGTCAGACTTGTAAAAATCGTTCGTTTGCTCTTCAACGATTCTTCTTAATTCCTTCGTTTCATCTACGATTTTAAAAATTTCGTCAGTAGTAAACCGATGGGTTTTTTCAAGAGTCATATCCTTTGCCTCTTCAAGGAAGCTGTTGAGCATATTTAAATATTTTTCTTTAAGGCTTGATTTTAACTCCTCATAGCTTTTGTTAAAATCTTCCGTTACCGTTATTTTATCCATCATACGTTTTTTAAGTATTCGATTTCTTCTGCGCTAAGCTTTCTGCACTCTCCTCTGTCTAAGCCCGAAAGAGTCAAATCGCCTATTTTTATTCTCTTTAAGAATACGACGTTTTTACCAACACTTTCAAACATCTTTCTTATTTCTCTGTTTCTGCCCTCTGTTATCGTAACGTGCATTTTAGTAGAATCCTTAAATTCATCTACTACCTTAATAGTACACTTTTTAGTTTTAACACCGTCGATTACAACGCCCGCTCTGAGTCTTGCAAGTGAATTCTCATCGATTGAACCTTCGATTTTTACTAAATAAGTCTTAGGGATTTCGTTGCTCGGATGAGTTAATCTGTTTGCCAAATCACCGTCGTTAGTAAAAATTAATAAGCCCTCGGAATCGTAGTCAAGCCTACCTACGGGGTAAATCCTTGCGTTAATAGGTGGGAGATAGTCCATTACCGTCTTTCTGTCTTTATCATCCTTTACGGTACAAACACAGCCCTTTGGCTTGTTCATGATATAATAATCGTATTTTTTAACCTTGCCAAGCTTTTTACCGTCTAACGAAACGCTGTCTTTAAACTCGTTTACGTCTGTGCCTAAACCGCAAACCTTGCCGTTTACCGTTACTCTTCCCTCTTCAATTATTTTATCACACGTTCTTCTGCTGCCAACTCCGCATTCTGCCAGGAATTTATTAATTCTCATACGTACCTACTTATAATAAATTTAATTATTTATAAGTGTATATATATTTTGCAAAAAAATCAACTGTTTTGAGGCATAAATTTTAATTTCGCCGACCTTTTCACCGCTTTTTACAGATGACGGCAAATATTTCGGCAATGCAATTTCTGCCGATATTGACTCGCCGTTTGAAACCGGATAATAAAAATCATCTTTGACCTCAAGGTCGTAATATTCAGTCCTGTTTTCGGTTGGAAGACTATAATCAAATTTATTTGCATCTATAATTTTAATCAACCGATAATTATCAAAGCCTTTTGTCAAAAGATTTTTTGACATTTGGTAATGGTTTGGTTCGTTTAAAACAACGCAAATAAGCTCCATACCGTTTTTTTGAGCGGATGAAACAAGGCATCTGCCCGCCTTTTTAGTAAAGCCCGTTTTTACACCTGTTGCGCCCTCAAAGGAAGAAAGCATTTTATTTTTGTTTATCCAATATCGGCTGACATTACTGTTTTTTTCGGTTGCTACGTAATTTTTTGTAGATGCAATTTTAGCAAATACGCTGTTTTTAAGCGCGTACCTTGTAATAAGTGCCAAATCGTATGCAGTAGTATAATGATTGTCGTCGTGTAGCCCGTGTGGGTTTTTAAAGTTGCTGTTCGTTGCGCCGCACCTTATTGCCGTTTGATTCATAAGGCTTGCAAAGTCTTCTATGCTACCGCTCAAGGTTATAGCTAAAGCCTCTGCACAGTCGTTGCCTGAGCGAAGCATAAGCCCGTATAAAAGGTCTTCAACGGTAAACACATCGTTTTCGTTTAGGTATACGCTACTGCCCTCTACACCTACACAGCTTTTAGGTACAGTGACCTCACGGCTGATATCAAAGTTATCTATTACCGTTATTGCAGTAAGAATTTTTGTGGTGCTTGCCATATAAGCCTTTTTATTTGAATTGTATTCGTATAAAACTCTTCCACTTAGCTTTTCTATGACAACGTACGAGCTGTTATTAGAATCCGCAAAACTGCCCGTGTATTTAAAATTTACAGAAATCACACTGATAACGATAATCATAAAACATTTTAAAATATTAGGAATTCTCTTCATTTTTAAAGCTTTTTATAAAATTGTCAACACTTTCGATAAGTCTTGAAAAGGCATCGTCTGCAACACTTAAAAGCTGAACCCCGTTTGCTCTTTCAACCAAAAAACCGCTTGGCTTTAAAGAAACGACAGCACCGCTTCCGCCTGCAAAAGGCAGGCTTTTATCGTTTTTTATCGCCTTTACCTCGCCGTATTCTCCACCGCCTGTCATAAAGCCCATAGTGACCTTTGTTATTGGTATTACGCTTGTAAATTGGTCTACCTTAACAGGCTTACCTATAACGGTATTCACGTCTACAAGGGAGTTTAAATCCTTCATTGCAGTAGCCATTAATTCGCGTATTTTATTGTTTGCTCTTTCCTTTGACATTTACTTCTCCTTTTTACTTAATATCTTTTTAACTGCAATAGAAATAATTGACAGTGCATTTGTTGATACGGTCAATTCGCCAAGCGCGCCTGATGAAGAATTGCTATCTAATAAAATTACGTCATTTTTAAATTTTAAGTAAGGCTGAATTTCTGACAGTAATTTATAAGCAACGGGATTTAAGCTGTTTATAAGGGCGCATATATAATACTTATAATCGTTTGCATCTTCTCCAAGAAGTACTGCTGAGGAGGACTTGAGTAAATTGAAATGCTTAAAAGTGTTAACGCTGTCGCTATTTGGAAGCAGATCGTTAAAGGTTAAATATTTTAGCTTGTTATTGTTATATATCAGCTTGATACTGCCGTCTTTTAAATCTAAATATCCGCAATTGATTTTAAGTATTTTTAATGCACTGACTGAATAGTAAAGCTTTTTCTCTGAAATACTAAGCATAGCCTTTATTTTGAAGGTTATTGGTACAGTTAAAATTATCAGAATTATGACTGTTGATATAATCACGCAAAAAGTATAGGCAAAACAAAGTAAAATATACTAATTTGACTAAAAAAAAGACACGGGGTTACCGTGTCTTGATTTATATATTATGTTATGCAATAACGTCTACGTCCTCGTCCTTTAAAAAGTCCGGAATATCTTCGTTTTCCAAAGAAGGAATTTCGTCGCCTGAAGCCTCAACCTCGCCAAACAGATTTTCGGGAACGTAGTCAGGGTCGCTTGAAGCGTCGTATTCGTCCTTTCTGAAAAGGTAGGAATCGTCATCCCCTGCATGAATAAGCTTGATTTTAGACATTAAGTCCTCATAATCGGGAAGGTCAGTTAGCGCCTCGATTTGGAAGCGCTTTAAAAAGTTATCGCCTGTGCCGAATAAAACGGGTTTACCGATAGTATCCTTTCTGCCAACTATTTCAATAATGCCGTTTTTAAGAAGGTTTTGAATAGCGTACTCACTGTTAGAGCCTCGTATTTCCTCTATATCAAGTCTTGTAACAGGTTGCTTATACGCAACTATAGCCGAAACCTCCAACATACTTTTAGAAAGCTCTCTTTCCTTTATTGGGTTTAAAACGATTTCTACGCTTTCGCCGTTTTTTGGATTTGAGCAAAACTGTAATTTGTTATTAAAAATAATAAGGTTTATGCCACTGTCTTCACCGTATTTTGACTGAAGCTTTTTTGCTGCGTTTACTACTTCTTTATTGGTAACTTCAAGCTTTTCGGCAATATCTTTAACTGCAACTTCTTTACCGGATATAAAAAGTATTGACTCAATTATACTCGCTAAGGTCTCCAATGTCTTCACTCCTATCTTCTCTGAGGGTTATTATTATGTCGCCGTACGTTCCGTTTTGAACGGCTGCAACGTATTGTACCTTCAAAAGCTCTAACATAGCCTGGAAGGTCGTTATAATTTCAGGTCTTGTTGCGTCTTCGCTGAACAAATCAAAAAAACTACAGGTGTTTCTTTCAAGCAAGGTTTCTTTTATGTGGTTTACCTTGTCTGCAACGGTATATACCTCTTTTGGAATTTCTTTCTGTGCGCCTTTAATTCTTCTTTGAAGGTCTGCCCTTAATAGCAAATCGCTGAATGCCTTTACCAACCCGTCAAGGGTAAAATCTTTGTATACTACCCTTACGTCATTTGCCTTATCATCGGGCTCTTTATAAAATCTTGAGGTAGTTTCAATATCTTTCAGCTTAACGCTTGCTTCCTTCATAAGCTTGTACTCCTCAAGCTGTTGATAAAGCTCTTGCTCGGGGTCGTAATCGCCAAAATCATCGTCAAAGCTGACAACGGGAAGAAGAGCCTTTGACTTGATTTCAAGAAGTGTTGCCGCCATGTTAAGATATTCACTTTCCTTTTCAATATCCAGATCCTCTGCGCTTTCAACGTAAGAAACGAATTGCTCCGTTACCTCGGATACGAAAATTTCTCTGATTTCTATCTTTGCTCTGTTTACGAGAAATAGCAAAAAGTCTAAAGGTCCTTCAAAAAACGAGAGCTTTGGCACGAAATCTACGACCGACTCAAAATCGGGCGCAATTGCAGTATAATCGATTACAGAGCTCTTTGTATTTTCCTCTTCTGCAATCGGTGCTGTGGTCAATTTTTCTTCCGTCATACAAACCTCGTCAGATTAAATAAACTGTTACTTTTAATATTATATATTAAAAAAGTAATTTTTGCAAGGACTTTAAGCAATTTGTAAAAGTTTTTACTTGTTTTTTTCTACCGACACAATTCTGATTGACGCAACATCCTCAAAGTTGATGCATTTACCGCAGTTGTCGCAAACCTTCAAGGGGTTAAGGTCGCACATGTCGCACTCGCCGCAGTCTGTGCATGGGCCGTCTCTTAAAACGCATTCTTTAACCTTTTCTGCCATAAATTTTCTCCTTATTTTTAAGTGCTGATTCGTCAGCTTTTATGCTTTTGTAAGTATGGAATTATATCTCATACTTATATTATACATATATTTTTATATTTATCAAGAAAAAAGATGAACAAATGTTTGATTTTTAAAATTTTATATGTTATCATATAAATGTAAAGTAAATTTTTGTCACAAAGGATTAATTATGTCTAAGGTTCAAGAAAAGGTTAATCGCGTTTTAGAGTTTACTCAAAGATACGTTAAAGACAACGGATTTCCCCCATCTGTCAGGGAAATTTGCTCTGCGCTTGGCATAAAGTCAACAGCAACGTGTCATTTGTATTTGAAAAAGCTTGAGGAAATGGGCGCGATTTCTGTAAACGGCAATAAAAAACGCGCTATAATGCTGACAAACGCGCACGCTACCCCTGCAATAAACGTACCTTTAATTGGCACAATAACTGCGGGTACTCCTATTTTTGCCTATGAAAATCTCGAAGAATACTGCCCTCTTCCAAGTGAATTTGGCAATGAAGAAGAGATATTTATGCTAAAGGTTAAGGGCGATAGCATGATTGAGGCAGGCATATTTAACGGGGACAGAGTTATCGTAAGAAAGCAAGAAACCTGCAAAAACGGCGAAATTGCAATTGCTTATTACGATGAAAGCGCAACCGTCAAAAGGTTTTATAAAAAAGACGGGCATATAGTTCTTCATCCTGAGAATTCTGCCATGCAAGATATTATCTTGCCGGACGTAACTATTCTTGGCGTAGTGGTGGGGCTTATAAGAAAGTACTGAAATGGAATACCTTGTTATTGATACGGAAAGCTGTACCGGACGTGCGGACGACGGAAGTTTATGCAGTTTAGGTTATGCGATTTGCGATGAAAAATTAAATATACTTTGCCAAGAGGATTTGCTGTTTAACCCAATGCCGAAAAGGTTTCAGGTTGGCGATAAGAAAAACGCAAAGAGAACGGGAATAACCTTTGCTTATTCTGTTGAGGAATTCAGAAAAGCACCTAAATTTTGCGATACTTACAGCAAAATTAAGGATTTGTTTAAAGGCAGAACGGTGCTTGGATTTTCGATGAGTAACGACGTTAAATATTTAAATGACGCCTGTGACAAATATTCGCTTAAAAGAATTGACTATAAGTTTTACGATATACAGTATATCTATCAGCTTATGCACCCCGATGAAAGCGCGATAGGGCTTAAAACGTTAAACGAAAAGTATAGCGTCGAATATCTTGCACACCGCTCTGACGAGGATGCCGCAGGCTCTGTTATGCTCTTAAAAAAATTTTTGGAGGCTGAAGGCACAACCTTTAAGGAGGTTGTAAAAAAATATAAGCTTCATAGAGGCGTAAACAGTCAGGACGGATACTACGTTTGCTACTCTGACGCTGTTATTGAGGGCTTGCACGGGTTGAAAATAAGCAAGCGTATTCAATCTTACGTGTTTGCAGATTATTTAAAAAATTTACCGTACGTACAAAAGCCACTTGAAAGAATATGCTTTTCTGCCAAAATTGAGAAGATGGACGTCAGTTTTACAAGAACGCTTATTGATCTTTGCTACGAAAAGAATTTCGTTTACGATCACGATACTGACCTTATTACAGTTTTTGTCACCGACGAAAAGGAAGATAAACGCATTGCATATCTGAATTCCAAGCAAATTAAAAGGCTGAAAATTATGAGCTTAAACGAATTTTGCAAATTTATCGGTTACAGCGAAAACTTTATATATTCAGACAAGCAGTTTTTGACAGAGTTTTATAAAAAGCTAACTAAATAATCAGCAAAAAATAACAGCGAAAGCCGAGTCGGCTTTCGCTATTTTAATTATTTAAGAAATTATCAATGATTTTGCAAAGTTTTTCAAATTCGCCATCAATTAAAGGATTGTATTTTATAAGGTTTTCATAACGCTTAAAAAAGGTAATTTGCCTTTTTGCATAGCGACGGGAATTCATTTTTATCTGCTCTGCAGGAAACTCTGAGCCACTTGATGTGCTTTCAACTACTTCCTTATATCCGATGCCCTGCATACACTGATTTTCAATAGTAACGCCTTGCTCTAAAAGATTTTTAACCTCATTTTCAATACCGTTTTCAATCATTAAGTCTACGCGCCTGTTTATTCTGTCGTATAAAGTAGCTCTATTCATATCTGTGGTAATTGCAATGAAGTCAAATCTGGGTATCTTTTCGTCTACTATATCTGATTTTTTAATGCCTGAGCTTTCGACTATCTCCAATGCTCTTATTACTCTGACAAGGTCGTTTACGTGCAAGATTTTTGCGGTTTCGGGGTCCTTTTCAATCAAAATATCGAAAACAGCTTGGTTGCCCTTTTCTTTTGCAAGCTGTTGATATTTGCTTCTGACCGCTAAATCACCCTTAGCCTTGCCGTAGCTCATCTTATATAATATTGAGTTTACGTAAAAGCCCGTGCCTCCGCAAATAATTGGAAGCTTGCCTCTTGAAATAATATCTTCAATGACACTCAGAGCCATTTTTTCGTAATCGGAAACGGAAAATTCGTCAAAGGGAGTAACTACGTCGATTAAATGGTGTGTAACACCCTTCATATCCTCCTTCGTAGGCTTCGCAGATCCAATGTCGAGTTGCTTGTATATAGCAACAGAATCGGCTGAAACTACCTCTCCGCCGTATTTTAAAGCAAGCTCTACTGCAAGCGAAGATTTGCCTGAGCCGGTCGGTCCACATACAACGATAATTTTATTTAAACTATTCTCTTGAACCATTTGTCAATTTCCGTCCTTGAAACCTTAACGGTTATAGGTCTTCCGTGCGGGCATCTTAAAGCAATATTGCTCCTAAGCATAGAAAGCAAACATTCAATTTCGTCTTGAGAAAGAGTTTTGCCTGATTTTATGGCGGCTTTGCATGCTTTTTGAGCTATTTTTTCCTTTAACAGGTCGGTCAGCTCAAGTTGCTTTAAAAGATTGATATCTGATAAAACGTCGTCGAAAAATTTCGTCAAGTCGATATCCCAGAGAGTCAAGGGTATCGCGTATACTGCAAAGACGTTATCCTCGTATTCTACAATATCTATGCCCATATCTCTGAAATCTTGGAATTTACTTAACAAAAACTCACTTTCTTTTTCGTTCGTGTGAACGAGATGAGGTAAAATCATAGGTTGGTCAGCAACCTTGCCAAGCTTATACTCGTCTGTAAATTTATCAAATAAAAGACGCTCGTGTGCGGCGTGCTGATCTATAAAGAAAACGTCCTCACCTCTTTCTAAAATGAGATAGGTAGAAAGAACCTGACCGATCACCTTATACTCAACCTGAATATCCAAAGCTTCCTGCTTTGATTCAAGAGCCTGCTTTTCTCTTTCAAGCTCTTCTATATATTTTTTATTTTCTGCAAAAATATCGTCTACGCTAACGCCCGTTTGCCTTTTATCCTCTTTATCTTCGATATTCTTTTCAACGTCGGAAAAATCAAATTCTGTTTTTTTCGCGGATGAAAAGGACGATACGAACGGTCTTTCGCAATGCACCTCTACCAAATCCTCTGATGAAGATGGAGAAATCTTTTTGACAATAGGTCTTTCACCGGGGTCAAGCTGTATATAATCGTTGCTTTTTACTATATCCAATGCTTGTGGGGCGCCGTCTAATACGCTTGATATAACTGAAAATAACGTGCCGTAAACGACTTGATTATCAATAAATCTTACGTCCGTTTTATTTGGATGAACGTTTACGTCAACAGCCTCGGGCATCATTTCGATATTTAAAACGTAGAAAGGATATTTGCGCTTCATAAGATAATTTGCATATGCATTATGAATTGCAGATGATATAGTATTATTTACAACGTATCTGCCGTTTAAAATTACAGTTTGATAGGTTCTGTTTGGCTTTGTAAAATAATAGTGACCGATATATCCGTTTATTTTAATACCGTTTTTGACGGTTTCTATTTTAATGCAGTCAGTAATAGTATCGTAGCCGTAAATTTCAATAATTGCCTCGTTTAATCCTCCGCCAAAGGATTGCAGAGTGACCTTGCTGTCAACGACGTATTTAAAGGCGATAGACGGATTTGCAAGAATAAGTCTTGTTAAAATATTTGAAATGTCCGCCTCTTCATTTTTAGAGGGCTTTAAAAACTTTGCTCTTGCAGGGGTGTTGTAAAAGAGATTTTCAACCGTAACCACAGTTCCCTTTTCTACGGGATATGCGTCTATCTCGCCTAACTCACCACC
>JAFVQT010000057.1 GCA_017504655.1 Clostridia bacterium
TTAAAAAGGGGCGAAAGAAAAACTTTCGCCCCGTTTTTTAGTGTTTGAAATTAAAGGAGTGGTAAAGGTCGTTTTTATAGAGGATTTTAAGCATATTATAAAAGAATAGTATCAAAATTGATACTCTTTCTTTATATCAACAAAAAGCACTCCTGTGTAAAAGGAGTGCTTTTAATCTTCTAAGCCTAAAATGTAATCGGTCGTGGTTTTGTAAAATTTGGCAAGTTTAATTAGAGTATCAATAGGCAATTGTCTTTTGCCTGTTTCATACTGCGAATAGGTATTTTGTTTAATATTTAAAATTTTGGCTAAATCTGTTTGGGAAATATTATTTTCTTCCCTTAATTCTTTTAGTTTCATAAAAGTATTATACTAAATATTGTTTAAAGTTATTGACAATTATCTCAAATTGTGATAAAATACACTTCAGTGAGAGGCACTTAAAAACAAAGGAGAAAATTATATGAAAATTGTAGGTTTAATATTTTCCTTATTGGGAAATATCGGTGCTGCCTTAATGTTTGCCGTTGCTGTTTCTATAACAAGTTATGGCTTATTGAGGCAAGATGTTAATTTAACTGTTACTATAGTACTTACAGTATTGACAATTGTTTTATTTATTATTGGTTATATTGGAAACAAAATAGAAGATTCTGTAAGCAATAAGTTAGTAACTAAGTATCTATTATTTAAAAATATTGGTTGGTTGCCAAAAGTTGTTGGTCTAATTGTAGCAATAGCAGGCGCTTTCATTATGTTCGGCGGTATTATTTATGGCGTAGGCATGCTTGTTTCGGGTATTCAAATGTTGATTTGTGGCAGTATTTGTTATTCTTTCTATGGTGATTATGTTTTAAAGCATTGTAAATTCTGTGGTAGTAATTTTAAAGGTGGTGGTTTTCAATATGAAGAAATTGAAAGAAGTACAAAATATATAAAATCAAAAAACGATTACGTTGTTACTAGTAAAATGAAATTTGAATTTTATTGTCCAAATTGCAAAGAGACAACTGTATTATTTAACAAAATGAAAACTGACGCCAAGTTGATTGATAAATTTGCAAGAAATATTATTGGTAAATAAAACAAAACACTCTTACAAGGATTTTGTCTTTAAAATTTATTTTACTCCACGGATGAAGTATGTTTTATTGAACGTGAAAAAGAAAAGGATAACAAAATTTTGCTATCCTTTTATATTGTCTGAAAAGATGAAGGAAGAGAGACAAGCCACTCCTTTTAAATGTTTTTGTTGGTTTTTAGTACATTCCACCCATTCCTTGTCCGGCAGGTGCTGGAGGAGTTGGTTCTGGAATGTCTGTTACTATACTTTCGGTTGTAAGTAATGTTGATGCGATAGAAGATGCGTTTTGTAAAGCAGAACGGGTAACCTTTGTTGGGTCGATAATGCCTGCATCAACCATATCAACGTATTCGTTTTTATAAGCGTCAAAACCACAGTTTGGTTTTTTAGAACGAAGTATTGTGTTGAGAATTACAGAGCCATCAAGACCTGCGTTTTTAGCAATTTGTCTAACAGGCTCTTCAATAGCCCTTAAAATAATTTGTGCGCCTGTCTTTTCGTCGCCACTAAGTTTAGAAATAAGAACTTTTAATGCAGGAATTGCTGTGAGGAGTGCAGTACCGCCACCAGGAACGATACCTTCTTCAACTGCGGCTCTGGTTGCAGCGAGAGCGTCTTCAATACGAAGTTTCTTTTCTTTCATTTCAACCTCGGTTGCTGCGCCTACGTTAATAACTGCTACGCCACCTGCAAGTTTTGCAAGTCTTTCTTGCAATTTTTCTCTATCGTAATCAGAAGAAGTTTCTAAAATTTGAGCCTTGATTGATTGAACTCTTGCTTTAATATCGCTAGCGTTACCTGCGCCGTCAATAATAACTGTGTTTTCTTTATCAACCTTAACTTGACCGGCTCTACCAAGCATATCAGGAGTAACGTCTTTAAACTCTAAACCAAGTTCAGAAGAAATTACTTGACCGCCAGTTAAAATTGCAATATCTTCAAGCATTGCCTTTCTTCTATCGCCAAAGCCCGGAGCTTTAACTGCTACGCAGTTAAATATGCCTTTGAGTTTATTAACAACGAGCGCAGCGAGTGCGTCGCCCTCAACTTCTTCGGCAATAATTAAAAGCTTTTGACCCTGCTGAGCAATAGGCTCTATTACAGGTAAAATCTCTTGAAGGGTAGAAATCTTTTTATCGGTAATTAAAATGAGAGGATTGTCGTAAACGGTTACCATTTTGTCGGTATCGGTCACCATGTATGCGGATGCATAGCCTCTGTCAAAGCTCATGCCCTCAACGGTCGTAAGCTCTGTTTTCATAGTCTTGCTCTCTTGAATGGTAATAACGCCGTCTTTACCGACCTTTTCCATAGCCTCTGAAATAAGCTCGCCAACAGCTTCGTCGCCTGCAGAAATTGATGCTACCTGAGCGATAGAGGTTTTAGACTCAACTGTTTTACTTATCTTTTTAAGCTCGTCAACTACAACGTCAACGGCTTTTTGAATACCTTTTTTCAATACGATTGGATTTGCGCCTGCGGCAAGATTTTTAAGACCTTCGTTTATCATTGCCTGCGCTAAAACAACTGCAGTAGTCGTGCCGTCGCCTGCGATATCGTTAGTTTTAGTTGAAACTTCTTTAACAAGCTGTGCGCCCATATTTTCAAACGGGTCCTCAAGCTCGATTTCCTTTGCGATAGTTACACCGTCGTTAGTTATAAGGGGAGCGCCGTATTTTTTATCTAATACAACGTTTCTTCCTTTAGGTCCTAAGGTAATTTTAACGGTATCTGCAAGGGTGTTTACGCCTGCTTCCAATGCTTTTCTGGCTTCTTCGCCGTATTTAATTTGTTTTGCCATGTCCTTCTCCTTATTAATTACTCAATTATAGCTAAAACGTCAGATTGACGGATAATGCTTACTTCTTCGCCGTGTATTTTAACCTTGTTTACACAGTCAACGGGGAATAAAACCTCGTCGCCCTCTTTAACTGAAATAACAAGCTCTTTGCCGTAAAGATTACCGCCGTTGCCTACGGCAAGTACCTTTGCAGTCGTGTATTTTTCTGCTGAAGCAGCCGTTAAAATAAGACCGCCTTTAGTGGTCTCTTGTTTTTCTTTTGCATCTACGACTAAATAGTCGAATAAGGGTTTAATATTCATATTATACCTCCATATTTTACGTGGTTAGCAATCTTGTATCGAGAGTGCTAATAATATTATAAACTTTAATATGAATTTGTCAATAGATTTTAGGTGTTTTAGCATAAATTTTCATACTCTTTTTATAATATAAAAACAATCTGTCAAAATAATGAAAATATCGGCAAAATTATTGAAAATTTATCTTGTCTGTGTTAAAATGAAAAAAGAGGTGATAATTATGAATAAATGGGATAAAAGATTTTTAGAAATGGCAAAGCTCGTATCGTCTTGGTCCAGCTGTTATCAGCAAAACAGACAGGTAGGGGCTGTAATAGTTAAGGATAAACGAATTATGACGACGGGTTATAACGGTGCGCCTGCAGGGGTAGAGAGCTGTAAGTCCAAAGAAGAATGCTTAAGGCGTAAGCTCAATATCCCAAGCGGTACAAAGCACGAGCTGTGCTTTGCTGTACACGCAGAGCAAAACGCTATCGCTCAAGCTGCAAAGCTTGGTATTTCGCTTGAGGGGGCAACGTTATAT
Source organism: Clostridia bacterium (assembly GCA_017504655.1). Classification (GTDB taxonomy): domain Bacteria; phylum Bacillota; class Clostridia; order Christensenellales; family Borkfalkiaceae; genus UBA10281. The sequence continues at coordinate 3,711 of JAFVQT010000057.1, forward strand.
TGTACGCATCAGCCGTGCGTTATATGTTGTAAAATTATTATTAACGCGGGTATTAAACGCGTAGTATACGATCAGGGCTATCCGGACGATTTTTCAATTCAACTTTTTGAGGAAGCGGGTATTGAGATAGTTCAAATGACTTTGGAGGATTAATAACATGAACAACAACCCAATAGTAACCTTTGAAATGAAAGACGGTGACGTTTTTCACGTTGAGCTTTATCCCGAAATAGCTCCAAACACTGTAAACAACTTTATTTCCCTTGTAAAAAAGGGCTTTTACGACGGGCTTTGCTTTCATAGAGTAATTTCCGGATTTATGATTCAGGGTGGCGACCCCAAGGGTAACGGAACGGGAGGTCCGGGCTATTCTATTCGCGGTGAATTTTCTAAAAACGGTTTTCCTAACAGCTTAAAGCACGTCAGAGGAGTTATATCTATGGCTCGTTCTATGATGCCAAACAGTGCGGGCTCGCAGTTTTTCATTATGCACGCAACCTCACCTCATCTCGACGGTCAGTATGCGGCATTTGGCTCTGTGGTAAGCGGTATTGAGGTAATTGACAAAATCGCCGGCGTAAACGTTGATTATAACGATAAGCCACTCAGAGATCAGGTTATCAAGTGCGTAACAGTGGATACCTGCGGTGTTGAATACGACGAACCGGACATCTACAGATAATTGAATATCGGGGCTTGCAAAATATTGCATTTTGCAAGCCCTTTTGCATAGTATATAAAGAGGACTTTATATGACTGTTGCAGATTTTCATAACGATATTTTAACCTCGTCAAGCTTTAACTTTAAGCCTCTGGATTTTGGTGACAATAGGGTTGTCACAGCAATTTTCAGAGGGGAGAGAGGCTTTGATGAGGTTTTTCCTCTAACTGAATATACTAAAAGCGTTGCATTTGAGGACGTTGGATATAATGACCTTAATCTTGATAAGCTGATAAGCGTAAAGCCCCTTTACGTGGGTATTACCTGGAACGGAGAAAACAGGTTCGGTTATGGGTGTGACTATTCGTTTGGGCTTAAGCGCAGCGGTGTAGAGCTTATAAAATTTTTAAACGGTCATGGCGTTGCAATCGATACTGCGCATATATCCAGAAGGGGGTTTACAGATATAATTGACAACGCTGAAAGAGTAGTTAATTCGCACACCCTTTTCAACGGTGTTTATAAGCATAAAAGAAACCTTGACGATTGGCAGATAAAATTGCTTATTGAAAAAGGCGGGCTTATAGGAATTACCTGCTGCGGATTGTTTATGACAAATAGAAAAACTTGCAAAATCACTGATTATATCGATAATATTTTATATTTTTATGAAAGGTACGGCTCGGACAATTTTTGTATTGGCACAGATTTTAACGGCACAGATTTTTTGCCCGACAGGCTTAAAAATTACAGCGATTTTTCTCATCTTTACGGTATGCTTTTATCAAGAGGAATGCAACGTGAGTGTATAGATAAATTCTTTTATAAAAATCTCGTCGATTTTATTGATTGCGCTAAATTTTAAAACCGCTTGACAACGTTATTTTATAAATGGTATAATGACAAAAAAGAGGGGAGGTATGATATGCAATATAAAGTGTACTGCTTGCTTAAATCTCCTAACCCCGAAGAAAACGAAAGGGTTGTAAGAGTAAGGGTTATTGCAGACTGCATTACGGACGCTCTTGCAAAGGCAAAGGAAAGATTTAAGCGAAAATTAAAAAAGCCTTTTAATATTTTCATGTATGAAACAGTAAAGGTATAAACCGACGGAAAATCGCACCTTGTTGTGCGATTTTTTTATGTTTAAACTGCTCTAAAGTCTTTGCGTTTTATACGTGCGTGTGCTATAATTAGTAAAAACCATACAAAGGAGTTCATTTCGTGAAAGCACTTGTAAAAAAATTTCCTACCGTTGGACTTTGGATGGAAGACGTAGAAGAGCCCGTAACAGGTAGTAACGACGTAAAAATCAAAATACATAAAACTGCAATTTGCGGTACAGACCTTCATATTTACAATTGGAATGATTGGGCTCAGAAAACTATAAAAACGCCAATGACAATAGGTCACGAATACGTTGGTGAAATAGTAGAAATTGGCTCAAACGTAACAGGCTGGAGGGTAGGCGATATAGTTTCCGGCGAGGGGCATATCGTTTGCGGTAAGTGCAGAAACTGTCTTTCCGGTCGCGGTCATCTTTGCAAGGATACCGTCGGCGTTGGCGTAAACAGAGACGGTGCTTTTGCCGAATATCTCGTGATCCCTCAACAAAACGTTAGAAGATGTGAAAAGGATATTTCAGAGGAAATGTATTCTATATTCGACCCGTTTGGCAATGCGGTTCATACAGCGCTTTCGTTTAATTTAGTGGGCGAGGACGTTTTGGTAACGGGCGCAGGGCCAATAGGTATTATGGGTGCGGTCGTTGCAAAATTTGCAGGTGCAAGACACGTCGTCATTACCGATATTAACGATGCCAGATTAGAGCTTGCCAATAGGTTAGGAATAAAATACGCGGTAAATACTGCAAAAGAGAGCTTAGACAGTATCAAAAGGCAGCTTAATATCAGAGAGGGCTTTGATATCGGTCTTGAAATGTCGGGTAGCGAGATTGCTCTTAACACAATGATAGACAATATGATAAACGGCGGTAAAATTGCGCTTTTAGGACTTTTAAAAAGCGATGCAAAGGTCGATTGGAATAAAATTATATTCGAGGGGCTTACCATAAAGGGTATTTACGGCAGAGAAATGAGTGAAACGTGGTATAAGATGTCTGCGATGCTTCAAGGAGGGTTAGATATCTCTCAAATCATAACTCACAGATTTGACGTAAGAGATTTTGAAGCCGGTTTCGAGGCGATGAACAGCGGAAAATCGGGTAAGGTAATTCTTGATTGGACAAGGCTTAACGGGTGATTATATGAAAACTGCATTGAAATATTTTAAAGAGATTTGTCAAACGATTGAAAAAGAGGGCTTAACAAAAAACGAAAAGATAATAACCTCTCCGCAAGGCGCAAGGGTTCAGCTTTCAGACGGAAGAACGGTTATTAATATGTGCGCAAACAACTATTTAGGGCTTGGCAACAACAGTGAAGTTATAAGTGCGGCTAAAAAAAGCTACGACGAATACGGTTACGGGCTTTCTTCGGTTAGGTTTATTTGCGGTACTCAATCCGTGCATAAGCAGTTAGAGCAAAAATTAAGTGAGTTTTTAAAAACTGACGACAGCATTTTATATTCCTCCTGCTTTGATGCAAACGGCGGTTTGTTTGAAACGCTGTTGACCGATCAGGATGCCGTTATAAGCGATGAGTTAAACCATGCGAGTATAATTGACGGAATAAGGCTTTGCAAGGCAAAGAAATTCAGATATAAAAACAACGACATGCAAGACCTCAGAGCAAAGCTTGAAGAGGCAAAGGACTGCAGAATTAAGCTCATTGCGACCGACGGCGTGTTTTCAATGGATGGAATCGTTGCTAATTTAAAGGCTATTTGCGATTTGGCCGACGAATACGAAGCTCTCGTTATGGTTGACGACAGTCACTCTGCAGGCTTTATGGGCAAAACCGGCAGAGGCACTGCTGAGCATTGCGGTGTTGAGGGTAGAGTTGATATTATAACGGGAACCTTTGGTAAGGCTCTTGGCGGTGCATCGGGAGGCTTTACGTCGGGAAGAAGAGAGATTATCGATTTACTCCGTCAAAGGTCAAGACCTTATCTTTTTTCAAACACCTTAGCACCTGCCGTAGCAAGTGCATCCATCAAGGTTTTGGATATAATCCAAAATGATTTGTCAATAAGAGAAAGGCTATTTGAAAACACAAGACTTTTTGCAGAAAAAATCAAAGAGATTGGTCTTGACGTTTTGGATAACGGCACGCCGATTATACCTGTAATGCTTTACGATGAGCATAAAGCCGTTGAAATGGCAAGGAGAATGATGGAAAAGGGCGTTTACGTCGTTGCCTTTTCTTATCCTGTTGTTCCGAGAGGAAAGGCGCGTATAAGAACGCAGATTTCTGCAGCGCTTGACAAAGAGGACATTCTTTACATCGTTGACTGCTTTAGGCAGGTCAAAGAAGAAATGAACATTTAAAGCGTATTAAAAACGGAGAAGTCAAAGCCTCTCCGTTTTTAGATTTTACTAATGAAGATGAGTAACAAAAGAAGAAATATATTACTGCTATTACCGCTTGTTATGCTTATTGCTTTAACGTTATTTACCGTAGCTTGCGGTAAAAATAAAGTCTTTACGGTAACTTTTGACAGTGACGGAGGAAGCAGTGTCGCATCTCAACAGATAAAGCGTGGCGAAAAGGCAACAAAGCCCGACGATCCAACAAAGCAAGGGTACGTATTCGTAGGGTGGTATAACGGTAACGTAATATACGATTTTAACCTTAAGGTTAAAAAAGATTTAAATCTGAAAGCCAAATGGGAAGAAGACGGTTTGCATACCTCAAATCCCGATGAATCGGAATTGCAAAGCGAAGAGTCCGAAGGCGTTAGGGATAGTGAGGAAGGGTACTCCGACTCTTGTGAAGAAACGGTTTCTTCCGACGAAAGCGCATTAAATTTTGAGGTTACATTCGATACAGACGGTTCGGGCGAAATTCCATCTCAACACGTTTTAAGTGGGGAATTTGCGACTGATCCAGGCGAGCCTCAAAAGCAGGGCTTTACCTTTTTAGGCTGGTATTTGGGAGAAGAGGAGTTTGATTTTTCTACTCCAATAACACAGAGTTTGGTGCTTACTGCAAAATGGGCAGAGGTTCAGCCAAGTCAAGTTTGCAGTGTCACGTTCGTTACAGGGTGTGATACGGTTATTCCCTCACAAAGCGTGCTGTTAAACGGTTTGGTTGAAGCTCCACCAAATCCTGAGAAAGACGGTTTTGAGTTTTTAGGTTGGCTTTTAAACGGTACAGAGTACGATTTTTCCTTGCCCGTTACTGAAAGTATTGTTTTAATTGCTAATTGGCAAGAGATTATCCCTGACTATTGTACGGTAACCTTTCAAACCAATTGCTCTCAGACGATTGAATCGGTTACTGTAGAAAAGGGCGATCTGGTTGACGAGCCTGAAAATTTAATTTACGATGGCTTTACGTTTATCGGTTGGTATTTAGATGGGGTGGCTTATGATTTTTCTTCGCAAGTGACTGAGGATATAACCTTAGTTGCCGTTTGGGAAGAAGTTGCTTACGAGTATTATACTGTACATTTCGATACTGACGGTGGCAATGTTATAGGCAGTCAGACAGTTATTGAAAACGGATTTGCCGCAGAGCCGTGCCCACCCGAAAAAGACGGCTACGTCTTTATTTGTTGGACTTGCAAAGAAGAACCGTTTGATTTTTCGACGGCAATAACACAAAGTATAATACTCGTTGCAAAATGGGAGATTTTAAAGCCAATAGACGATTTTATTGGTGAATGGATTGGTAGAGAAACAGTTGGCTCTGGTGAGTATTTATATACAGTAACTGTAAGTGCAGGAGGAATCGGCTGTATTGCTATATCCGACGGTTATTTTCCTTACGTTACGGAATATCTGATTTCAGCCGTGTATTTTTACAGTAACTTATTCGTAATTGAATATATAAATAACGGCATATCCATGAGTCTTTATTTTACAATTGAAAACGGTTTGCAGACCGACTGTGGCATTTACGGTGGAAATTTGCATTTAAGTAAAAATTAAAAATTGGACACAAATCCTGACCTTAACAAAAGAAAAAATCGCACCGCAGGTTGAGCTCTTTTCTTTATATCAACAAAATAGCCTAATCCAAGTGGATATAGGCTATTTTTGTGAAGGGGCGATAAAAAAGATATTTTTGCCTTTTTTGTTTGAGTTTGAACTGTTGCGTCCCAATCACGCCAAAGGCGTGTATATCATCAAAACGAAGTTTTGTATATCACCAAGGCGAAAGCCTTGTATATCATCATTGCGAAAGAAGATACAGCCTACGGCTGATGATATACACCTTCGGTGATGATATCCACGACTGCGTCGTGATGATATACCATTGCTTTCGCAATGGATAAAAAAATTCGACAAGTCGAAACTTGTCGAATTTTTTGGCGGAAGCGGTGGGATTCGCTCCGTTCACTTTAAGTTGTGTTCTCGTTTTAAGGTTGTTCGCCCTTACACGTGCGGGCTTTTCATCTAACTCGTAAAAAGTTTTCGTTGTTCGCTATCACGCCTGTGTGGCAAACAACCGTTTCATCGGTTGTTTGGTCGGCCTTGTGCAGTTCAATGAGAAGTAGGGAAGTGGTAGAGTGGATGCAACGTCACGTTGCCGACTACCCACCCGTTCGAATCCCACTTTAAATTTTCACAAACAAAAA